>CAZCWA010000088.1:0-6661 GCA_964502265.1 uncultured Myxococcaceae bacterium
CTTCGCGCGGGAGAGGGCGGCCGGCTCCAGCGGCTCGATCGCGGTGAGGGCCGCCTCCTGCGCGGTCTGATCGCCCTCGAGCAGTGCCCCGAGCCGCTTCGTCGCCTCGGTCACCGCGGAGGCGGACCCGAGCCGGAGGATCGCTGCCGCCGCTGCCGCCGCCACGTCCACCGCCGCATCGCCGAGCGCCTCCCGCAGGGCCGCGTCGATCTTCGGCGAGGTCTCGCCGCGCAGCCCCAACACGCCGGCCGCCTGCATCCGCAGTGCTTCATCACTGTCGCGCAGCGCGGTGAGCAGCGCGGGCTCCAGGGACGACTCCTCCTTCGGCACCCCAGAGCCCTGCCGCTGCGCCTCCTCCGTCACCGCCCGCAGCGCGCTCAGGGCGAGGAAGCTGCGCTCCGGCCTCGCCTTCCGCACCTCGTCGCGCAGCGCCGGCACCGCGAGCCCGGGCGCCACCATGGCCACGCCCGCCAACGAGTCCAGCGCCGCGAACCCCACGCGCTCGTCGATGTCGTTCAACCGCTCGACCAGCCGCGCCACCACCGCCTCGTCCACCTCCACCAGCCGCCCCGCTGCGGTCGTGGCCGCGCGCCGCACCGCCCAGGACTTGTGCGACATCGCCTCGACGATCCGCGCCGGCATCTTGTGATCCACCCGCCCGAGGTTCGTCCACAGCAGCGCCACGTCCTCGAGCACCGCGCCCTCCTCCTTCAGCTCCCACAAGACCTGCAGCGTGGCCTCGTGCGCGCGTTTCGCCAGCCCCTCCGTCGGCCACCAGCGGCTCTGCAGGAGCTCCAGCAGCGTGGCCCGGGCGTCGGGCGGGGCCTCCACCAGCGCCTCGATCATCAGCTCTGCCGCGCGCGAGGACAGCGACTCGTGCTCCGAGGACAGGGCGTCCGAAAGCACGCCAACTGCCTCCTCCGCGCCGTCACCGCCCTTGAGGAAGGTCTCGAGATGGTCACCAAGTGCGCGCATTCATTCACCTTTTTGGAAGTTCACGGCGGTCCGCAACCTGTCGCCGTCCCGGACGATAACTCAGCTACGGTCGTTACGTTTTCTCAATCCCTGAGCATGAGGCTGTCATGAGCTACCTGATCCGTCGCGGCGACACGTTGAGCGCCCTCGCGCGCCGCTTCGGCACCACGGTGCAGGACCTGGCCCGGCAGAACGGCATCCGCAACGTCAACCTGATCTACGCGGGCCGTACGCTGAAGATCCCGGGACGTTCGGACAGCTTCGGCTCCCGGCCGGCCGCGCAGAACAACGGCCCGCGCCCGAGCAGCCCTTCGGCGCCCGCCTCCTCCGGCAACGTCAGCTCGTCCTTCGGTGCGCGCGCGGCGACGCTGGCCAACACCGCCCGCAGCGTGGCCTCCGCCATGAACACCCGCGGCTGGTGCGCGCGCGGCGTGGCCAACTCGCTCGAGCGGATGGGCATGAGCGTTCCCCGGCAGCCGTCGGCGTACATGTACGCGAACGTGCTCTCCCGCGATCCGCGCTTCCGCGAGGTCCGCGTGAGCCAGGCCGAGATGCGCAACCTCCCGCCCGGCGCGATCATCGTCCACCCCTCCGGCTACCGCGGCGCCGGCAGCCCGCACGGCCACATCGCGGTGACGCTCGGTGGCGGCCAGGAGGCGAGCGACCACGTTCGCGCGCTGATCACCTCGCCCAACGCGCGGGTGTTCATCCCCCGGTAGCCCCGCTTCTGAAGCGGGTTCTGGGACAGGAGGCCTCGGCACCCTTCAAGGGCGTCGGGGCCTTCGTCGTTGCGGGCCGATCAACCCGTGGTCCGACGCCTGCCGGTGCGCGGGGACCGCTTCGTCTTTGCCGGGGCCTGCCGCTTCCGGTTGCGGGAGGGCGCTTCCGTCCGGGAGGTCCTTCGAGGCCGTGCGGAGGCGGCGAGCGCCTTCTTCGGCCCGCTCTTCAGCAGCGTGAGCAGCGCCTTCTCCGACGCGTGGAGCGCCGGGCTGCGGTGCCCGGTGAGCTCGTCGATGCTGCGGAAGTACTTCTCCACCACCACGCCACGGTCGAAGGAGCTCAGCACCGAGGGATAGATGTACGAGGCGCGGCACACGGTGGGCGTGTTCCCGAGCAAGGCGGCGGCTTCCTTCACCGCGCGGGTGACGACCTTCTTGCGCTCGCGGGCGGAGTTCGAGGCGTCGGCGGATCGCGCGAGCGCGGAGGCGGCCACCAGGGTGCCGGCCCAGGTGCGGAAGTCCTTCGCGCTGAAGCGCTCGCCCATGACCTCCTTGATGTACTGGTTGATGTGGCGGCGCCGGACGTCGACCACGTTGCCCTCCGCGTCGATGAACTTGAAGAGGTCGCGCCCCGGAACCTGCAGCAGCTTCCGGACGAGGTTTGCGATCCGGCGATCCTTCAGCGACTGCTCCTGGAGCTGCCGGCTCTTGCCGGGGAAGCTGAACCGCACGGTGTCGCCCACGACCTCCACATGCTTCGGCCGCAGGGTGGCGAGGCCGTAGGAGCCGTGCTCGTCGGCGTAGACCTGAGAGCCGGGCCGGATGAAGCATTGGGAGAGGATGGTGAGGATGCCCGCCATCACCTTCTCGCGCCCCAGGCCCTGCTGGCGCAGATGGGCCTGCACCGTCCTGCGCATCTTCGGGAGCGCCTCGGCGAAGAGGACCAGGCGATCGTACTTGCGCGCCTCCTGACGCTCGCGGAAGGACGGGTGGTAGCGGTACTGCCAGCGCCCGGCCTTGTCCTTCCCCACCGCCTGCAGGTGCGCGCGCGGGCTCGGGTGCACGTACACGTCCGTCCACGCAGGGGGCAGCACCAGCGCGTCGATGCGGGCCCGGTCGGCCTTCGAGACAGGCTTGCCGTCTGCGGTCAGGTACCGGAAGCCGCGGGCGGGCGTGCCCTTGCGACGGATGCCCTCCGCCTGGAGACGTTCGAGGAGCGTCACCGGCCAAAGGTAGGGACGGCGACGCGCAGACAATCCAGACGCCGGGCCGCCTGCCTGCCTCTTGAAGGACCTCTAGAGTGGCGCCATGCATGATGGAGACGGAACCGGAGCGGGGCACGAGGTGGTCATCGCCGGCGGAGGTCCCACCGGCCTGATGCTGGCGGCCGAGCTCGCGCTGGCACGGATCGACGTCGCGATCGTGGAGCGGCGCAGGTTCCCGGAGCTGGAGAGCGCGCGGGCGGGAGGGCTCCACGCACGGACGATCGAGGTCTTCGATCAGCGCGGGATCGCCGAGCGCTTCCTCTCGCAAGGACAGGTGATGCAGGTGGCTTCGTTCGCGCGGATCCCGCTCGACATCAGCGACTTCCCCACCCGCCATCCCCATGGGCTCGCGCTGGGGCAGAACGAGATCGAGCGCCTCCTGTCCGCATGGGTCGAAGAGCTGCCGGTGCGCCTCTACCGCGGCCTGGAGGTGACGGACTTCTCGCAGGACGACGCGGGTGTCGATGTCGCGCTCTCGGATGGCCGTAGGCTGCGCGCGCAGTACCTCGTCGGGTGCGACGGGGGGCGAAGCCTGGTCCGGAAGAAGGCCGGCATCGACTTCGAAGGCTGGGACGCGTCGATCAGCTACCTCATCGCCGAGGCGCAATGGACCGAAGAGCCCGCCTTCGGCATCCGCCGCGGCGAGCGGGGCGTCAACGCCATCGGCAAGTCGGGCGAGCGGATGCGCGTGGTGCTCGTCGAGCCTCGGGTGCGCGTGGGCGAGGGGGCGACGCTGGAGGACGTCCGCGAGGCGCTGGTCGCGGTCTACGGGACGGACTTCGGCATCCACAGCCCGACGTGGATCTCCCGCTTCAGCGACATGGCGCGGCAGGCGGCGTCGTACCGGAGCGGGCGGGTGCTGCTCGCGGGAGACGCGGCGCACGTGCACTCGCCCATGGGTGGGCAGGGCCTCAACACCGGCGTGCAGGACGCGGTGAACCTGGGGTGGAAACTCGCCCAGGTCGTGCGGGGGACGGCGCCGGAGAGCCTTCTGGACACGTACCACTCGGAGCGGCACCCGGTGGCGGCTCGGGTCCTGCGAAACACGCTGGCCCAGACGGCGCTCGACCGGGGCGACGCGCGGACGGACGCGCTGCGCGAGACGGTGTCCGAGCTGATGCAGACGGCGGAGCATCGCAAACGCTATGCGGCGATGATGTCGGGGCTCGACCTCCGCTACGACCTGGGCGATGGGCACCCGCTGCTCGGGCGGCGGATGCCGGACCTCGAGCTGCTCACCGAGACCGGACACGTGCGCGTGTACTCGCTGCTGCACGAGGCCCGGCCGGTGCTGCTCAACCTCGATGCGCCGGGGGCCCTGGAGATCGCGCCGTGGGAGGACCGCGTTCGTCGCGTGGACGCCCGCTACAAGGGGCTGTGGGAGCTCCCGGTCATCGGCGCGGTGGCGGCGCCCAGGGGCGTGCTCATCCGGCCCGACGGCTACGTGGCATGGGTGGGCGTGGGGACGAACGACGGGCTGCGAGATGCGCTCACGCGCTGGTTCGGCCCGCCGCGATCGCCGCCGCTCGCGTAGCCGCGGGGCATGTGACGAGGCGTGCGTCGAGGTCGCAGCCATCGCAGTTCCTCCAGTGAGGGGTCACGAGACGCAGGTGAAGTGCTCGCCCTCGACGTAGCCGAGCCGTTCCAGCGCGCGCCGGATCTCCTGGCGTGCCCCCTTCGCCCCGACGGCCGCGAGCAGGTGCGCGTCTGGTGGCCGCGGCGGGGAGATCGCGGTCCAGCTCTCCACCCTCGTGCCGTCGATCACCTGGCCGATCTTCCCGGGAGAGACCTCGTAGAACCGCTCGATGGACACGCCGTGCGCTCGCAGCGCACGCGAGAGGCGGAGTCCGGTCGAGCCGGCGCCCCAGATCCGGCAGGCGCGATCCCGGAGCGGTCCGCGCGGGCCCGTGAGGTGGCGGACCTTGAGCGCGCGGAAGGAGTCTTCGCCATAGCGATCGTCGGTGCGGGTGAGCCGCCGGTCGTGGTCGCGCCAGCGGTAGAGCACCTCCGGCACGCACGCGAGCCGATGACCCATGTCGAGCAGCCGCAGCCAGAGCGCGTAGTCCTCGGGCCATGGACCGTCCGGCCAGCCGCCTGCGTCTCGCACCGCCGCCGCTCGGAGCAGCATCGACGGGTGGCACAAGGGGCTCTCGATGAAGCGCTCGCGAAAGAGCCGGTCCGGGCAGGTCATGGCGTTGAGCCACGCCGCGTAGAGCTTCAGGTTCGGGCTCACCGGGCGGTCGTCGCGGAAGACCTCCACCTGCGTGCCGACGCCCGCGAGCGTCACATCGCCGTCGAGCGCACGCACCTGACGCTCCAGCCGCTCGGGCAGCGAGACGTCGTCCGCGTCCATCCGCGCGATGAGCGGAGCCTTGCAGTGGGAGAGCCCCAGGTTCAGCGCCTCGACGATGCCGCGCCCTGCACCGCGCACCAGCCGGATCCTCGGGTCCTCCTGCGCGAGCCGCGAGAGCACCTTCGCGGTGTCGTCGGTGGAGCCATCGTCCACCGCGATGAGCTCGAGTGCCCCGAACGTCTGCCCGAGCATGCTCCGCACCGCCACCGCCACGGTGCCCTGGGCGTTCCGGACGGGGAGCAGGACGGAGACGTCTGCGCTGGGCATCGCGTCGAGGATAGACCGGCGAACACGTTGTAGACTCCGCGCGTGGAACGCCAGCCCCCGTCCGACCGCCAGCAGACCGTCACCGCGGAGGCCCTGGGAGAGGGACACTCAGACCCGGTGCACGCGCTCGTGGAGGCCCACCGGACGGTGGCGTTGCGTCACCTTCGGGAGGGCTCGGCGGCAGGCGCCTTCGCGGAGCTCGTCCGTGCGGTGCGTGCGGTTCCCATGAGCGCGCGGCTCGCGGCCTACCTCGTGAGCTTCTCCTCGAGGGCGTCCACCCAGCCTGTCGCGGTGACGCTCCTGCTCGCGGCGCTGGAGGAGACCGAGGGCGAGGTGCGCATCGCGGTACGTCGTCAGCTCGCGCGGCTGTTCCGGCGGATGGGCGAGCGGGAGCGCGCGCGGGAGATGCTGGTGCTGCTGCTCGCCGAAGCTCCGAGGGAGCTGCGCGCGCGCCGCGTGCTGGAGGCGTTGCTCGCGCTGGACGCGCGCTGGGACGAGCTCGATGCGTCTTTGGAGCGCACGGCCCGGGACGAGCTGCGGCGAGGCAAGCCTGCGCGGGCGGCGAGGGCGGTGCTGGACCGGGCGCGGATCGACGAGCGCCGTGGCGATCTGGCGCGCGCCGCGCTCCGGTACGGACAGGCGGCGGGCCACCTCGATCAGGCGAAGGCGCTGCGGGCAGCCTACGAGGTCCGGCTCCTGTGGCTGCGCGCGCTGCGGGAGTCGCGCGCGCCGGATCGGGCGGTGGCGGAGGCGGTGGACGCCTTCCTCGAGTCGGCGGTGCGGGCAGGTTCGGCCCCGCGTGCGCAGGAGCCGGTGGTCGCGCGGGACATCGGCCCCGAGAACGGCGCGCGCACCGAGCAGGGGCGCCGTGAGACCCAGCGCGAGCTGTTGCGCACGGGCACCGAGGCGGAGCTCGTCGCACGGAAGGCCTGGCCGGAGCTTGCGGACTTCTATCGCCAGAGGGTGGAGCAGGCGTCCGCCGCGGGCTCGATGGCGCAGCGGGTGGAGAGGGTGGAGCACCTCACGCGGCTCGCCGAGTTGCTGGAGAACGAGCTGGGAGATCCGGCGGGTGCGGCGGCGGC
>CAZCWA010000088.1:6761-13893 GCA_964502265.1 uncultured Myxococcaceae bacterium
GGTCCGTCCCGTGGATGCTGACCGGGGAGCATCCGGCCGCGCCCCCTCCGCTCCCGCTGACGCCCGAGGTGGAGACGCGCGAGCACCGGGTCGAGGAGATCCCTCCCGAGGCTCCCGTGGCTCGCGAGCCCCCCGAGCCCGAACCCGTAGAGGCGCCGCCCCCCGCACCGTCTGCCGTGGAGGTGAGCGCGGAGGCTTCATGGGAGGCCCCGCCGGGCGAGAAGGACGAAGGGCCGCCGACGCTCGAATTGCCGGTGCCGCTCGGGGACCTCCCGGTCGTGCCCACCGCGTCGCTGCCCACGCCGCTGCTCAGGAGCCTGCGGGATCGCCGCGCGGAGCTGCTGACGCTGCTGCGAGAAGATCCGCTCGGGCCCGAGGGCTACCGGCGGCTCGGCGACTACTACGAGGACGTGGGCGACGCGGCGCGCTGCGCCTTGATGCGGGAGCTGCACGCCGCGCTCGAAGGCGATCCGGATGCGTCTCCGCTCGCGCCGAAGCTCATCCTCTCTGCCACCGATCGGGCCGCGCTCCGCCATCCGGTGCTTCGGGGGCCGGAAGGCGAGCTGCTCGCCCTCGGCGGGATCGCGTTGTGCCGTGCGCATCCGGCGAAGGGACGGGAGGCGGGGACGCGCGAGGAGTTCCGGCTGGACGGTGGCCGGGGCGCGGGCGCGGCGGCGGAGGCGTTGATGGCGGCGGTGCGGATCCTCGGCCTGCCGGCGCCGGACCCGTTCCTCTCCGAGGACAACGGCCCGCCGTTCTCGCTCGTCTTCGCGGCCGCGGCGCCGAAGCTGCTGGTGGGACGGCTGGCGGTGAAGAAGCCGCTGCCCGAGCCGGAGCTGCGGTTCTTCGCCGGGCGCGCACTCTTCACCCAGAGCCCGGATCTGCTCGCACTGCGGACGGTCCGTCGCGAGGAGCTGGAGCGCGCGGTGCCCGTGCTCTTCAAGGTCGTCTCCGGTGGGCGTGGCCTGTCGCCGGACGCCCACGCGATGCGCGAGGGGATCTCCCCGCGTGCGCTCCCCCGTCTGCAGACCCTCTTCACGGAGGTGGGCGCACAGCTCCCGATCTCCCGGCTCGCGGAGGCCGCGCGGCACTCGGCCAACCGCGCCGGGCTGGTGGTCGCAGGTGGCGTGGCGCCGGCGCTGGCGGCGATGCGGGCGAAGCGTGCGCTCAAGAGCGAGGTGGTGGAGCTGCTCCGCTTCGCCGCCTCCGAGCGCTACCTGGAGCTGCGCACGCGCCGGCTGGGCTGAAGCGATCCGCGCGGGCTACTGCACCTGCAGCCGGAAGGTGAGCGAGAGCATGCGCGAGCCGCTGCCGCCGAGCTCGTGTGCGTAGGCGAGGTCGAGCGCGCCGTTCTGGATGAACACGCCCGCGCCGCCGGTGATCGTCCTCGCCCCCCGGAAGTTGTCGTGGGAGTAGCCGGCGCGCACCGGGAACATGCGCGCGATGACGAACTCGCCGCCGGCCGCGAAGGAGTAGATGGGCTCGTCGCCGCCGAAGTATCCGCGCCCGTCCGCCGCCACCGTGAAAAGGGGCAGGGTGAGCCCGAGCCCCGCGGAGAAGTGGCGGGGGAAGTCCGGGTTGGCGATGTCGATGAGGTTGTGACCCGTCCCGGCGATCGTCACCGGGCCGAAGCGCAGGAGCAGCCCCGCGTCCCCGGTGAGGGCGTTGGCGCTGCGGCTGCCGGTCATGAGGATGTGCCGGACCGAGGCGCCCACGTAGAAGACTTCGCCGAAGGGGATGGAGAAGGCGCCGGTGTTGATGTGGGCCACGCGCGCGCGGTCGCCCTCGCCCATCGCCAGGAGGCTGTAGGAGAGCCCCGCCGCCAGCGGGCTGGTGACGCTGTCCATCACCGAGACGCTGCCGAAGCCCCACGGGTTTGCCGGATCCCACCCTCCGCCGAGCTCGATGAGGTAACGCCGGTAGACGGCCAGGCTCGCCGGGCTGCCCTCCACGGACTCGGTTCCTCCACCGAGGGCGCGGAACGCCCCGCCCATGGCGTTGCTGCGCGCGCGACCGAGCTCGGCGACACCGGGACCCGACTGGGCCGCAGCGTCGGCGGCGAGCAGCGCCACCGCGCACAGGATGAATCTCCACATGGCGGCACTCTATCCATCCTTGATGCACCTGTAGTGGGTTCGTACATTGCCCGGCCTCATGCGCACGGCGACGATCGGGAAGGTGTTGGGACGGGGCCTCGTGCTCGCGGTGTGCCTCGTGACGGGGGCGGCGCTCGCGTACGTGATGCCCGCCTCCTCCATCCTCCGGCGGATGGTGGAACGGCGGGAGTCGCTCAAGCTCAACACGCTCGCCGTCTCCGGCACCGCGCTCTTCCCACGCGCGTCCGCTTCCGAAGCCGCCTCGGCGCTCGACCTCCAGACGGAGCGCGACCTCCAGACGGATGCCCGCTTCCTCATGCGCTTCCCCGGCCGGTGCCGGCTCGAGCTGACGTCGCCGGACGGCGGGCAGCTCGCGGCGGTGAACGCGTACGGCAAGCTGCGCCACGAGGGGAAGGAGCTCGCGCCGGTGACTCAGGCGCTGGCGCAGGTGTGTCCGCTGCTCGCGCTGCGCGCCGCGTCCGAGAGCGAGGCACGCGCAGGGCTGGAGCGGCACCTGGACGCGCTGGGCATCAAGGATCGCCAGACGGCGCTCGCCCGCCTCGATGGGCGGGTGGTGTACGTGGTGGGCGCGCGCAGCCCCGGGACGCAGCTCTGGATCTACAAGGACGGCTTCCAGCCCGCGCGCGTGACGTACCGCGACGCGAAGGGCACCGCGTGGGACGTGCGCATGAAGGACTTCGGCTCGGCGGTGGCGGGGGAGTGGTTCCCGCGCGTGGTCGAGGTGCGGCGCGGTGAAGACCTGGTGATGCGCTTCACCACGCTCGACGCGGATCCGAAGGCGGAGCTCCCGGACAGGCTGTTCTGATCGTTTCATGGAGCTCTTCGCCAGCCCGGGCCCGCGCCTCGCCTCCGTCGCGGTGGGACGTCCCGTGCGGGGCGAGTTCACCTACCTGGTGCCGGATGCGCTCGCGGATCGCCTGCGCCCGGGCCAGCGCATCGTGGTGCCGTTCGGGCGGGGGAAGACGCTCGGGTTCTACCTGGGGCCGGCAGAGCGGCCGCCCGCGGAAGGGGTGAAGCTCAAGGCCATCCTCGAGCTGCTCGACGAGACGCCGGCCGTGGGCGAGGACGTATTGGCGCTCCTGCGCTTCGCGGCGGAGCACTACCGGTATCCGCTCGGCGAGGCGATCCGTGGGGCGATGCCGCCGGGCCTGTCGGGCGAGGAGGCGGCGAAGGAGGCGAAGGCGGACGTGCAGCGCTTCGTGGTCGCGCTGCCGCATGCGTCGGTGGAGGCGCTGGTGCGGGCGCCGGCGCAGGCCTCCACGCTGTCGTATCTGCTCGCGGTGGGCGGCCGGGCCGCGCTGGAGGAGGTCGCGCACGCCATCCCCGGCGCGAAGGAGTCGGTGAAGAAGCTGGTGGCGCGCAAGTTCGTGCGCATGGAGGAGGTGGAGCTGCAGCCCGGCGTCCGCGAAGGACTGGCGCAGGGCCGGCATGAGCGGCTCACCCCGGACCAGGACACCGCGGTGACCGCGCTGCAGGCGGCGATCGACAAGGGCGGCTTCCAGCCCTTCCTCCTCCACGGCGTCACCGGCAGCGGCAAGACCGAGGTCTACCTCCGCGCGTTGGAGCACGTGCTGGCGAAGGGGAAGGGCGGGCTGGTGCTGGTGCCGGAGATCGCGCTCACCCCGCAGCTCGTGGGACGGGTGCGCAGCCGCTTCGGGCCCAAGGTGGCGCTCTTGCACTCGGCGCTGAAGGACCGCGAGCGATTGCACCACTGGCAGGCCTTGCAGCGCGGCGAGGTGCGGCTGGCGGTGGGTGTGCGCTCCGCCATCTGGGCGCCGGTGCCGGACCTCGGCCTCATCGTCGTCGACGAGGAGCACGACCCGTCGTTCAAGCAGGAGGAGAAGCTGCGCTACCAGGCGCGGGACCTCGCGGTGGTGCGTGGCCGGAGCGTGGGCGCGACGGTGGTGCTGGGCAGCGCCACGCCATCCCTGGAGACGCTGGAGAACGCGCGGCGCGGCCGCTACGGACTTTTGGAGCTGAAGGGACGGGTGGACGACCGGCCCATGCCCACCGTCGAGGTGGTGGACCTGCGGGTGATGCGACCGCGCAGCCCGGACACCATCGGCACCGAGCCGCCGGTGCTTTCGGAGCCGCTGCTGGAGGCGATGGGCCAGGTGCTCGAGCGCGGCCAGCAGACGATCCTCTTCCTCAACCGTCGCGGGCACAGCACGTTCCTGCTCTGCGAGGTGTGCGGCCTGGCGGTGCGCTGCCGCGACTGCGACGTCTCGCTCACCCACCACCGCTCGCAGAACCGGGTGATGTGCCACTACTGCGGCTTCGCGGGACCTGTTCCCATGCACTGCGCCGAGTGCCGGGGTTCGCTCCTGATGCTCGGGGTGGGGACCGAGCGCGTGGAGGCGGAGGTCTCGGAGCGGTTTCCGAAGGCGCGCATCGCCCGGCTGGACCGGGACGCGGCCAGCTCTGCGGAGCGGCTGACCGAGCTTCTGGCGTCGTTCGCGCGGCGGGAGATCGACATCCTCGTGGGCACGCAGATGGTGGCCAAGGGGCACGACTTCCCCGGTGTGACCCTGGTGTGCGTGGTGATGGCGGACACCTCGCTGTCGATCCCCGACTTCCGCGCTGCAGAGCGGACGTTCCACCTGCTCACCCAGGTCGCGGGCCGGGCGGGCCGCGGGACGGATCCGGGGCGCGTGCTGGTGCAGAGCTACAACCCGGAGGCCGAGCCCATCCGCCGCGTGGTGGGCCACGACTTCGACGGCTTCGCCGAGACCGAGCTGCGCTGGCGCCGGGTGTTGACCTGGCCGCCCTACGCGCGCATGGCCTCCATCCGGATCGACGGCGAGCACGCCGAGCAGACCGCCGCGGTGGCGCGGGACCTGGGTGAGCGCATCGCCAAGCGGCTCCCGCATCCTTCGGTCGGCGTCCGGATGCTGGGACCTGCGCCTGCGCCCATCGCGCGCATCAAGGGACGGACGCGGTGGCAGCTCCTGATCAAGGGGCCGACCCACGCCTCGCTGGCGGGGCCGCTCTCGGAGGTCGAGGCGCGGCTTGCCGATCTGCCTTCGTCGGTGAAGGTCGTGATCGACGTGGATCCCACCGCGATGTTGTGACCGCGCGTGCCTGCCTGCCGTGGGGGCCGTACAGGCAGGCTTCGAAGCCGCGCCCCTGCGCTAGACTCACGACCCCTCCATGGCCGCACCGGTCCTCCTCGTTCACGACGATCTCGCCACCATCGCGTCCGCCCGCAGGCTGCTGGTGCGCGCGGGGTTCGAGGTCATCCTCGCCACCTCGGCCGCAGACGCGCTGATCGCCTTCGGGCACCACCTGCCGGGCCTCGTGGTGCTCGCGCCATCCGTCGAGGGAGGACGCGGGCACGTGGTGATGGAGGAGCTGGAGCTTCATCCGGATCGCGGGCTCGCGCGCGTGCTCCTGCTCGGGGAGAGCATCCCCGGTTTCGCCGCCGCGGTGGTCCCCGTGCCGCTCGACGCGACGCTGTTCCTCGAGGCGGTGCACCGCCTGAGCCGCCAACCTCCCGAGGTCGCTGCCGAGGCGCAACGCGAGGCGCAGCGCGAGGCGGAGGACTGGGCGCGCGAGGAGGCGGAGCTGCTGGTGGCGCGGCTACGGTCCGAGCTGGACTCGCGGGCGGCGCAGGAGCAGGCGTGGGCGCGGCAGGAGGCCGAGCTGCGCGCGGAGCTGGAGCTGGAGGGCGGAAGGCGCGCGGACGCGGAGGCGGCGGTCCTCGAACGCGAGGCACGGTTGGTCGAGGCGCAGCGCGCGCTGGAGCAGGCGCTGGAGACGACGGCGGCGGTGTTGCGGGAGCGGGACGTGCTGCTCGAGCAGGTGACCGCGCTGCAGTCGGAGCTGGAGCAGGCGTTCCTCGAGCAGCAGACCGCCGAGAGCCGGCTGCGGGAGCTGGAGCGCGAGGGCAGCGGGAGCACGGCGCTGGACGCGGAGCTCGATGCCCTCCGCGCGCGCGTGGCCGAGCTGGAGGCAGCTTCGTCCGTGCCCGGCGACGGACCCAGCGCGAGCGGCGGAGACGAGATCGTGGCGTTGGCGCTGGCGGAGCAGTTCGCCTCGGAGCGGGAGGCCCTCTTCGAGCGGGTGCAGGAGCTGGAGGCGGCGCTGGCCGAGGCGCAAAAGCGGGTCGACACAGAGCAGGAGGCGCCTTCGCCCGAGCCTGTCGCTGCGCGCGCGGAGCCCTCCCTTCCGGTGCCCGCCGAAGGGGAGCTGGACACTGCCGGCCTGGCGCGGTTCTTCACCCGGCTGGCCTCTTCCGTGCCGTTGCGGCTCGAGCTGCAGGCGGAGGATGCGACGCGGACGTTCTGGTTGGACGCGGATGGGCGCATCGTCGGCGCGGCGACCTCGCTCGTGCACGAGTCGCTGCTCGATCGTGCGCGCGCGGACGGCTTGATCGACGCACGCGCGGCGATGGCGCTTCGTTCCCTGCGGGGGCTTCCGCCTTCGGAGCTCGTGGCCCAGCTCCGTGCGCGCGGCCACCTGCGCGAACAGGAGGTCGTGCCCCTTTTGCAACGTCAGGTCGAGCAGCTCGTGCTGGAGGCGCTGTCCGAGCCGCACGCGCGCTACGTCCTCCTCGCCGAAGCCCCGCCGCCGGATGCGGTGCTCGCCTCGCCTCTGCGCGGCGTGTGGTCGCTTGCGCTCGAGGCCTTGAAGCGGGCGCTCGATGGCGAAGCGTGGCTGCTGCAGCTCGGCGGGCTGGAGGCGGTGCCGCACGCAGGTGAAGCCTGGTCCATGACGGTGATCGGGGAGGCAGTGGAGCTGAGCGAACGCGAGCGCGCGTTCCTCGGTCGCATCGACGGGGCGTCTCCGGTCGGCGCGCTGCTGCTCGGGGCGGGCCTGCGGCAGCGGCCGGCGTTGACGCTGCTCGCGGCCTGCCATGCGCTGGGGATCCTCGACGTGAAGCCCGCGCCGCCGCTCTCCGAGGCCGTACCGGTGGAGGTCGAAGCCCGCGCGGTGCCCGGCGCCGTCGAGATCGACCGCCTCGAGTCGAAGTACCGCGAGGTCCAGGAGGCCGACTACTTCTCCATCCTCGGCGT
>CAZCWA010000089.1:0-3776 GCA_964502265.1 uncultured Myxococcaceae bacterium
GACGTCGTCGAAGATGGAGAGCAAGACAAAGGAGCCGTCAGCCCGCACCTCTACTTGTGAGAACGACCCGACGGGCTTGCCCCCGACGAGCAATGGCTTTGCTACCCAACGTGCTCGCCCGTCATGGCCGAACATTACGGCCACGGGGTTTCTGTGGACTCCGGGCGTGCGCAGTTGCATCCCGTCAATCTGTGCCTCGCCGACCGTGTCGCCTGCCGCGACGAGCTCGCCTTGCGGACTCAAGACGTGGTCGTAAAAGTCCGGCCTGCCCGTTATCTCGGCATCGTCGGTTACGTTCCGCGCCCATGCCTGCTTGCCGGTTTCGGTGAGCACGTCGAACTTCATCTCGTAGATGTCGGCTTCATGCGCGTGGGTGTGGATTCCAATCCGGTCTCCGGCTCCCGACAATCCTCTCATTGGCCTGTCGCGCCAGAAGGAACGGACCTCTTGCCAGAGAGGAACGCCTTGAAGGTCAAGAGCGAGGACGTAACCATCCGGTCGCTCGACGATCCCGAGCCCCGGATCGAAATCACGCGCCGGTTGACCGGCGAGCCAGAGCAATCGGTCACTCCTACCGAGTGCGATCGCTTGGCCTCCCCAACCGAAGAAGCGAGCGTAGAAGTCAAATTCCCGATGCCACGCTTGGCGATTCAGGCCATCAAGAGTGACCAGCGATAGGCGACCCTCTTCGTAGAAGGCGGTCGTAGATCCAGAAAAGTCATTCGGCCTGTGACCCAGCAGGATCGTTGCGCCTTCATCGTTGGGCACCAGACCCAATAGGTCATCCCGGACTGGAGTTCCGAGATTGAGAAGATCGGGTTGAGCGGTCTGTGGCGGTTCGACGATGGCTGGCGGATCAATGAGCGGATGCGGCTGCCCCCCGCAGCCGATGACCAGCGAGGCCAGCAGGCAAGCTGCACGGCATTGCAAGAGAAGCTCCAGTATCGGGAGGTTCGACGCGGCGCCTTTGATGGCTCGGGCATGTCCCTGCGGCGATCAGGCGGTCAACGTGGACACGACCACGGGTACCGTCAAATGCCTCGTCGACGCGGTGGGGGCGGCGGCCTCGAAGCGGGTGGTGGGAGCGGAGGACGCCGCCGGGTGGGTGAAGAGCGCGTGGCCGGTCCCCTGAGCGCGGCCGGATTTTTGGTCCATTTCGAGAGGAAAAATCGCGCGTAGGCCGCTGTGGAGCCCGTAGGGGCCTTCGGGCAGCTCGCCGCATGGTTAGTACCTGCGCCGAAACGGCCCGCGTGGGCTCGCAGGTGGCCCAAGACGGGCCGCCCGTGGTCGACGAGCGGGTCGAGCCGCCCGTGGTCGACGAGCGGGTCGAGCCGCTCGATCGACGCGCGGGGGAAGGGCCCATCGCCCGAGGCACGCGGTGCTGACGGCGCTCGACGATGCCGAGGCCCCGTCCGGCGCGGCGAAAAAGTGGCCTGCCTGGGACAGCAGGTGACGGTGACGCTCTGCATGCCGGAAGCCTCGTGATTCCGCGGGGTTCTGTGTCACCCCGAAGTGCTGTCCCAGACAGCGGTGTTTTCAGCCGGCCGGCGGCGCGGGCTGCCCGCGGGGGCACGAGCGACCTCATTCGAGGAGCTGGACCATCCACACGCTGGGGAACTCGGTGCTGAAGCCGGCCTTCCGGTAGGCGTGGCGGGCGGGGGCGTGGCTCTCGTCGGCGCCGGTGGAGACGGTGGCGACCCGCATGCCGGCGCGGCACATCTCTCCCAGCGCGAACTCGTACATCGTCGTCCCTACGCCCTGGCCTGCATGGTCGGGGTGGACGGCGTTGAGCCCGATCTCGGCGACCTTCGTCTCGGCGTCGAGACGTACCGAGACGAACCCGAGCACGCTCTCCCCTTCCCCGCACGCGACGAACAGCCGCCAAGGCGAATCCGGCTCGAGCATCGAGGCGAGGTGCTGCGCCTGGCCCTCGTCCTCGCGGCGCTGGGCGAGCTCGTAGATCTCCTCGCCGAGGACGGCGCGGAAGGACGCGAAGATCGGCGCGAAGGCAGCGGCGCGGATGGCCTCCATCGCCGGCAGGTCCGCCGAAGTCGCACGGCGGAGGGTGATCGGCGGACTCGCGAGGGACATGCCCCCTCTCTAGCCCGCTACTCGCTCGCGTTCGCACAGGACTCCTACCCGGAGACGAAGGCGGCGCGGTGCGGCGAGCGCGTAGAGGTGGAGAGGGCGGGACACCCCGCCTCGCAACTGGACCTCGGAAGGAGCAGACATGGGCGCGACGGAGACGACGTTGGAGGGACCGGATCTCGAGAAGGGCGTTCCGGCGGAGGCGGTCCGCGAGGGGCGGCCGCTGCTCGGGCACGCGTTCGGAGAGGCCGTGCTCCTCGCGCGGCATGGAGATTCGATCTTCGCGGTGGCCGCCACCTGCTCGCACTACGGGGGGCCGCTGGCGAAGGGCCTGCAGGTCGGCACCGAGCTGCGCTGTCCCTGGCACCACGCCGCCTTCGAGCTGAGCACCGGGGCGGTGACGCGGGCGCCGGCGCTCAACCCCCTCACCTGCTACAGCCTCGAGCGGCTCGGTCCGACGGTGAAGGTCACCGGCCGCCAGAAGCCGCACGTCGCCCCCCCGGTGCCCGGGCCTTCGTCGGTGGTGATCATCGGCGCGGGCGCGGCGGGCCACTCGGTGGCGGAGACGCTTCGCAACGAGGGGTACGCCGGGGCGATCACGCTCCTCGGCGCGGACGAGAGCGGGCCGTACGACCGGCCGAACATCTCGAAGGACTATCTCGCCGGTAACGCGCCGGAGGAGTGGATCCCCCTGCGCGATGCGGAGAGCTACCGGCAGCAAGAGATCGAGCTGCGCACCGGCGTGAGGGTCAAGGCCATCGACGCGGAGCGCCGCGCGGTGACGCTGGAGGATGGGACCCGGCTGCCGTGGGGGGCGCTGGTGCTCGCCACCGGGGCGGAGCCGGTCCGGCTGGACATCCCCGGCGCGGGGCTGCCGCACGTGCACTACCTCCGCACGCTCGCGCACAGCCGGGCGATCATCGAGGCCGCCAAGGAGGCGAAGCGCGCGGTGGTGCTCGGGGCGAGCTTCATCGGCCTCGAGGTCGCGGCCTCGCTGCGCGCGCGGGGGCTCGAGGTGCACGTGGCGGCGCCGGAGAGCACGCCCTTGCAGCGGGTGCTCGGCCCCGAGGTGGGCGCCTTCATGCGGGCCCTCCACGAGGAGAACGGGGTGGTGTTCCACCTCGGGCAGGTGGCGGAGCGGATTGAAGCGGACGCGGTGGTGCTCGCCAACGGGGAGCGGCTTTCGGCGGACCTCGTGGTCGTCGGCGTGGGCGTGCGGCCGGCGTTGAAGCTGGCGGAGGAGGCGGGGCTTTCGCTCGACCGCGGCGTCCGGGTGAACGCGCTGCTCCAGACGAGCGCGCCCGGTGTGTGGGCGGCGGGGGACATCGCGCGGTGGCCGGATCCCCACACCGGCCAGAGTATCCGCGTCGAGCATTGGGTCGTCGCGCAGCGCCAGGGACAGACGGTCGCGCGGAACATCCTCGGAAAGGGGCTCCCCTTCGAGGCGGTCCCCTTCTTCTGGACCACCCAGTACGACGTCCCCTTGCGCTACGTGGGCCACGCCGAGTCGTGGGACCGCATCGAGCTCGAGGGGAGCCTCGCCGAGAAGGATTGCACGGTGCGCTACCTGAAGGACGGCCGCGTGCTGGCGGTGGCCACCATCGGGCGGATGGCGGAGAGCCTGAAGGCCGAGGCCCTGATGGAGCAGAGCCTCGCGCGGCAGGTTCAGTCCGGCCCGGCGACGGCAC
>CAZCWA010000089.1:3876-13889 GCA_964502265.1 uncultured Myxococcaceae bacterium
CTCGCTCCGACCTAGAGGGCGAAGGCCAGGCGCAGTCCAGCCATCGGCGACGGGCTGAGGTAGCCCACCTCCAGTCCCAGTTGGATTCCGCGCCCCGCGATGCCGAACCCGAAGGCGACGTGGGCCCGGATGGGGTCATCGGCGAAGAGGATCCACGGCCCGGCAAGCCCTTCGACGTAGATCCGGCCGCGGTCCAGGTTGGCCCGGATCGCGATGTCGATGGGAACGCCGAACGTGTTGGGGCTCGTCGCGGCGAGCGCCCCGAACCGGCCGCCGACGCTCAGATGGCGGGTGACAGCGCCCTCGGCGGTCAGCGAGACCCCGAACAGCGCGGAGCGGTTGACCCAGTAGTCTCCGTGCAGGCCGATCCGGACGGCGGCGTGGGCGAGCGCGGGGGCGAACAGGACGGAAGCGAAGACCAGTGCAGCAACGGCGTGAGCGCGCTTCATGTACTCCTCTCGAGTGGAAGCGCACCTTCAAGCACCTCTGCCATGTGGGCCGAAACGGGCCGGCGTAGGGGAAGCCGGGAGCCACGCCGCGTTTTCCGCAACGCCGTTGCAGTCCTTCACGCCCGCTGGTCCTGGTCGCCCTCAGGAGACGGGTCGCCAGAGCGCCTGGAGCTCCTTCGGAAGCTGGTGGACCACGTCATCGACCTCGCCGGGGCTCACCCGTTCACGCACCACCTCGAAGACCTGCCGGATGATCCACTCGCCGTCCGCGCCCTCGCGGCCCACCTTGTCCTCGACGGTCTGGATGAAGGCTTCGAGGTCCAGCTTGCGAAAGGGCAGCTCGGTGAAGGGCTCGCCCGTGTGCAGGAGCTCCACCAGGTTGTCCGGAAGCTGCGCCTCGAGATCGCGCGCCTCGTCGTCCGAGATCCGGTGCTCCAGCAACCCGAGCACGATGACCGCTGCCTCCTCCGCGAAGGCGCGGTCCCAGCCCGTCCTCTCGCAGAGCGCCCCGAGGAACGCCTGGTAACTCTGCGCGCGCCGGGTCTGCTGCCGCTCCTGCCGGATCTCCGCCAGCGGTCTGCCGCGCCTGCCGATGATCGTCTCTTCTTGCGTGGCCATCTCTCCACCTCCTGTGACTGTGAGGGTCCTTCTCTCAACGTGGAGGCGGCGGCGCCGGACGGCAGCACGCAGCGGACCGAGCGTCACGCACGCGGCCCGCGCGGAGCGGGCGCGCTATGCGTGCTCAGCAGCCCGGTTGCGCCCGACGAACCAGCCCAGGGCGAGCATGGGCACCGCCAGGGGTAGGAGCCTGCGCGCGCGGCGCTCCCACAGCTCGAGGCGGTCCGAGGCCAGGTTGATCAGCCAGTACTTGGGGTCGTGGTCGGGATAGCTGGCGGCGAACCTGCGCACCGCTCCCGTCAGTCCGTGTGCCGGTTGGACGGTGCCGAAGACGGGCGTCAGCGTCTTGTTCGGGCGGCCGTGCATGAAGGAGGTCGGCTTCCCCTTCTGCTGTGTGATGGGGGCGCGCGCGTGTGGGAACGGACGGGGCTCGGAGCGCGCGGTCACCACGCCCGGCCGGCGCCCGAGGTCGAGGTCCACGCCCCACCACGGCGGCCGCGTGACCGGCTGGACGGACTGGTAGCCCGAGCGCTCCTTCACCGCGTCGAGGTTCGTGAGTTCTGGCCTGCGTTCCGTGCTCATCGTTGCTCCGAATCAGTGGAGGGTTCCGTGCGGCAGCAGGGCGACCTTGATGCAGCCGTCCTTCTTCTTCGCCATCAGGTCGTAGCCATGCGGCGCCTCGTCGAGCGGCAACCGGTGGGTCAGCACCCGGCCCGGCTGGACGCGGCCCGAGAGGACGTGCTCGAGCAGGTGCGGCATGTAGCGCTTCACGCTCGCCTGCCCCGTTCGCATCGTCTGCGCCTTGTTCATGTACGTGCCGATGTCCACGGCCGCCCACGGCGGCCCATAGACGCCGATCACCGAGAGGGTCCCGGCCTTGCGCGTGGCGTGGATCGCCGTGTTGAGCGCCTCGGGTGAGCCCCCCTGCAGCTTCATGTAGATGCCCA
The DNA here is from genome assembly GCA_964502265.1 of uncultured Myxococcaceae bacterium. Taxonomy (GTDB): domain Bacteria; phylum Myxococcota; class Myxococcia; order Myxococcales; family Myxococcaceae; genus JAFAFL01. The sequence continues at coordinate 5,891 of CAZCWA010000089.1, forward strand.
TCGCCCGGTGGATGGAGGATCCCGCCGCCTCGAGCCCCACCGCGTCGATCGTCGCGTCGGCGCCTCGGCCTTCGGTCATGCCCTTGATGGTGGTGATGAGATCCACGTCCTCGAAGTTGAGGGTCTCCACGCCGAGCCAGTCGCGCGCGAACTTCAGGCGGTACTCCTCCTTGTCCACGACGATCACCCGGCCCGCGCCCATCGCCCACGCGGACCATGCGGCGAACAGGCCCACCGCGCCCGCGCCAAGCACGAGCACCGTCTCCCCGCCGCGCAGATCGCACATCTCCGCCGCCTGGTAGCCGGTGGGAAAGACGTCGGTGAGCGGGAGCGCGTCGAGGTCGTGCACGCCCTCGGGGATCCGCTCCGCGGCCACGCCCACGAAGGGGATGCGCACCAGCTCCGCCTGGCCACCGTCGTAGCCGCCCATGGAGTGGGAGTAGCCGTAGAAGCCGGTGCCGGCGTCGGAGGCGGGGTTGGTGTTCTCGCAGCAGGCGCTGAGCCCCCGCTGACAGAAGAAGCAGGAGCCGCAGAAGATGTTGAAGGGGATCATCACCCGGTCGCCGGGGCGAATGCCCGTCACCTCGGAGCCCACCTCCTCCACGGTGCCGACGATCTCGTGGCCGAAGGTGTGCCCGAGCCGCGTGTCCGGCACCAGCCCGTGCATCACGTGCAGGTCCGAGCCGCAGATCGCGGCACTCCGCACGCGGACGATGCCGTCCTGCGGGTGCTCGATTCGCGGGTCCGGCTTCTCCTTCACCGTGACGCGCCACGGTCCTTCATAACTGAGCGCTTGCATGTGAATGACGGTGCGCACGCGGCGCCGGGAGGCCAACAACTGCAGGCCGGTCGGCAGCCTCCCAGCGAGAGGGCGGTCGAGGCCTGATGGGCGGCGGACGGCTCGCTCGCTGGATTTGCTAGCGTGCGTGCCCATGACAATCCGCGCGACGACGACGGCTCTTCTCCTCGCAGTGGCATGGTCTCTCGGATGTAGCGGCGGCAGCAGCGATGGCCCCTCCATCCTCGACCCCGGCCAATCCTCTCTCCTGGTCGATCCTGTGACGGGCGCGAAGGCAGACGGCGTGGACGCGGTCACCGTCATCGTCACGCTGCGCGATGCGCAGGATCGGCCCATCCCGGGGATGACGGTGGAGGTCACCGCCAGCGGCGAAGGCAACACGCTGGAGCAGGGGCCCGCCACGGATGCGGAAGGCACGACCCGGGTGACGCTGCGCTCCACGGTGGTGGGCGAGAAGATCATCACCGCCACCGCGCTGCAGCAGGGCGAACCGGTGGTGCTCACGCAAGAGGCCACCGCGACGTTCCGGCCGGGCCCCGTCGCACGCCTCGTGTTCGAGGTCCCTCCCGCAGAGGCCGAGGCCGGTGAGCTCATCGCTCCGCCGGTGCAGGTGCGGCTTCTGGACGCGCACGGCAACCTCGCCACCGACTCGGTGGTGCCGGTGGAGGTCTCGCTGCACGGCGGGGAGCCGTCCGCGCAGCTCGAGGGGCTTCGGACCCTCAACGCGGCGGAGGGGATGGCGACCTTCGCGGACCTGCGGATCGACCGCCCGGGTGAAGGCTACTTCCTGCGCGTGTCGGCGCCGGGTGCAGCGCCCGAGGACAGCCCCACCTTCGATGTGGTGGTGGGCCCGCCGGCGCACCTCGAGTTCCTCGAGCAGCCGGAGCAGGCGATCGCCGGCGCCCCCTTCGGCGCGAAGGTTCGCGTGACGGATCGCGCAGGCAACCCGGTGGTGGAGCCGGCGCGCGTGAGGCTGTCCCTGGAGGAGTCGCCGCCGGGCGTGGTGCTCGGTGGCGTCGTCACGGTGGAGACGGTGGACGGCGAGGCGGTGTTCTCCGGTCTGGAGCTGCAGGTGGCGGGGCACTACCGGCTGGCGGCGACGGTGGAGGGCGCCCCCCCGGTCGTGGGCGATGAGTTCGAGACGATCGCCGCAGCGGCCAGCGCGAACCACTCCTTCATCAACGCGAACCCGACCACGGTGGCCGCGGACGGCGTCTCGCGCACCGCCGTGAGCGCGTCCATCCGCGACCAGTACGGCAACCCGGTGGCCATGCGCCCGGTGATCTTCGCGGCCACCGGTCAGGACAACGCCTTCGATCCGGAGGCCACCGCCATGACGGACGCCGAGGGCCGGGCGACCGTGTGGCTCAGCTCGACCAAAGCGGAGCTGAAGAACCTCACCGCCACCAGCGGCCAGATGGTCCTGAACGCCAACGTCACCTTCATCGCCGGTGCGCCGGTGGTGGCCACGAGCACGCTCAGCGCCACGCCCTCCGAGACCCACGTCGGCGTGGGCAGCAGCACCCTCGCGCTCACCCTTCGCGACGCCTTTGGAAACCTCGTGGGGGGAGAGGCCGTCTCGGTGTCGGTCACCGGCAGCGGCAACACGCTCTCCGCCTCCACCGGCACGACCGACGCGCAGGGCCGGTTCACCACCGCGCTGAGCTCGACCGTGATCGAGCAGAAGACGGTGACGGTGGACTTCGCCGGACAGTCGCTCTCCACCCAGGTCAACTTCATCGCCGGGCCGCCTGCGCAGGCGACCTCCACCGTGACGGTGACGCCCTCCTCCGGGCTCACCGCGAACGGCAGCGACGAGGCCATCATCTCGGTCAACGCGAGGGACTCGCTGGGCAACCCGGCAGCAGGCTGGGCGGTGACGATCCTGGTCTCGGGGACGGGCAACACGCTGCAGCCCGCCACCGGCACCACCGATGCCACGGGTGCGTTCACCGCCACGCTGACCTCGACCCATGCGCAGACCAAGCTGGTGACCGCGCAGTTCACAGGCGGCGTCCAGGTGGGCTCCACGGTGACCTTCGTCGCCGGTCCGCCGGACGCGATGATGTCGCAGGTCTCGGCAGCGCCGACGCTGGTCTCCGCCAACGGAGCGAGCTCGGCCACGATCACCGTCACCGTCCGCGACGCGTTCGGGAACGGCATCCCCGGCAGGCAGGTGGAGCTCACTGCGACCGGCACCGGGAACCTCCTCACCCAGCCCTCCGTGCCCACCGATGCCGCGGGGATGGTCACCGGCCTGCTCGCCTCCACGGTGGAGGAGGTCAAGACGATCACCGCGGTCGTGGACCCCCAGACCGCGCCGTTGACGCTCCTCACCCAGCCGCAGGTGGAGTTCTCGCACACGGCCGTCCAGACGGTGGAGGACTTCGAGACCGGAGGCTGGCCCAAGTCACCGTGGGTGACCCAGGCTTCCGGCGGAACGCTCGTCGCCGGCTGCGCGAAGAGCGGGGCCCTGGGCAGCCGGGACGTGGGATGGCACTACCGGACCGACGTGAACGTGGGCGCGGTGGGGCAGCGGCTGTCGGCGTGGGTGAGGCCGGCGGGGACTTCGACGGGGCGGGTGTACCTGGGCTTCGGCGCCCACTCCGGCGGCGCGTACACGCTGATCGCGGGCCCCAACACCGGGGAGCTGCTCCTGCAGGACAACACCGGCTGGAACCACACCACGCTGCAGAGCGTGCCGCAGACGTACTCGGTCTCCTGGTACCGGCTGGAGGTCGAGTTCCAGAGCGGCGGCGACGTCGTGGGCCGCCTCTTCGGCTCGGACGGGACCACCCTGCTCAACCAGGTGAGCCACACCTTCGGCACCCTCCCCCAGGGCGGCGTCGCGCTGCGCTCCTTCGACGGGTTCTGCGTGGACGACATCGAGCTTCAGTAGAGACACCACCGCCCACGCCGGCCGCGGACGGCTCGGGCGCCGCGTCCGCTCCACCACCCACCCGGCTCTGATGGTGGCAGGCGCGACAACCAACGCCTCCGGTTGCATGCGCCGGACGCGGCTGACAGGGTGCGCGTCCCGTGCTTTCCACGACCTTCCGTGTATTGACGCTCGCCATCGCCACTGTGCCCCCGCTCCTCCTGGGGCTGCCATCCTCGGCGCAGGCGCCTACCCCGCAGCTCCTCGCGCGAATCAACGGCGAGGACGGGTACAACTACAGCCACATCCAGGCCGGCGTGCGCGTCGGCGAGATCTGGTACTTCGTCGCCGACGATCCAGCCAACGGCAGAGAGCTGTGGCGGACCGACGGTACGGCGACTGGCACCCGTATCGTGCGCGATCTACGACCAGGGCCCAACGGCTCGAATCCGCGAGATCTGGTGACGCTCGAACAGACTGTCGTCTTCGTCGCCAGCGACGGGCAACGCTCCGGCATCTGGGCGACCGACGGCACGCCGGAAGGAACTCGCTTCATCTGGGACGCTGGCAACGCGCAGATTTCTTCCCTGCGCAGCGCGGCCGGACGCGTCTTCTTCACGCATGCGCCGCCGGGCCACCCGCTCGTCTACCAGCGCTACTCCACGGACGGGACCACCGCCGGCACCGCACCTCTGGGGGTGTCGGTTCCGGGAATGGAACGCTGGGCGGAGCTGCCCGGCGTCGCCATCTTCACGGTCCCGGCAAACTCCGCGCAGGAGGGCATCTGGCGTACGGACGGAACGCAGGCCGGCACCTGGCGACTGCTCGCTGCCGCCAATCCGGGTGAGCTGGTCGCGCTCGGCGGGCGCGTGTGGTTCGTCGCCGGTCTGGCCTCGTCCTCACGGCCGGACACGCTCTACTCGACGGACGGTACCGTCGCCGGCACCACGCTCCACCACACCTTCCCCACAACGCAGCAGCACCCGGTCCGGAACCTCACGCCGTTCAAGGGCGGGCTCTACCTCACCGCGTTGCAGGGGACCTCGCCGGAGCTCTGGCGCATCGAGTTGGCAGGTCAGGCGCCGCCCGAGCCCATGGGCCTCGCCGGCATCCAATGGCAGCCGCACACACTCCAGGCAATCGGTACGAATCTCTACTTTATCGCGAGGCATCCCACCCATGGGCTCGAGCCGTACCGCAGCGACGGGACGCCGAACGCGCACACCCTCCTCGCCCCGCTCAACGCCGGCCAGTTCCTGAACAGCGACTTCCAGATGGGCGCCCTGGGCATGGACCCGATCATCACCGTGCGCGAGGTCGAAGCGATGGTCCTCTACCGTGTGGACGACCTCACGGGCGCGCTGACGAAGATCTCGCTGCTGATGGATGGAAGCGCCATCACGAACTCGGTGACGGCCTGGATGCCTCAAACCGGGGCGATGCTCATCGCCGCGAAGGAAGATCGCGGCGCGCGGCTGTGGAAGACGGACGGCACGAACGCCGGCACCGTTCCGATCACGCCCCCGCTCGGACAGCTGGGGTCGGGCGCAACTTCCTTCGCTGCCGTCGGGACGCGCGCCTTCTTCTCGGCAGAGCCGCCGCTGATGGGATGGCGCCTGTGGACCTCCACCGGCGGCCCGGGCGGGACCTTCATGAGCGGGCAGCCGCCGGCGATCCACGGCGGGCCGTACGCGCTGTTCCGGGCGCACGGCGAGCACGTGTACTTCACGGGCGGCGATTCGGTCCGGCGCCTGTGGCGGACGGATAGGAACGGCGCGGGCGCAGCACTGGTCCCGGGGTCGGGGACGGGAGCGGGGTCGGAGCTGCAGCGCGTGTTCGCGCTCGCGCCGATGGGAGACGCCCTCTACGCGGGCGCTGTCTCCGGCAGCAAGATGGGCTTGTGGAGGGTCGGCGGAAGCGGTCCGGCCACGCTCGTCCGCGAGCTCCGCGGAAGCGAGGGCGCGCCGCTCGACGTCACGGCAGCCGGTCCATGGGTGTACTTCAAGGCGTACGACGGAGGGAACCACACGCTCTTCCGCTCCGATGGAACGGCGGCCGGCACCGCGCCGGCATTCACTGCGCCCAACCACGGTGGTCAATATCAGGAGAAGCTCACCGGCTTCGGCGACCTGCTGCTGTTCATCGCGAGGGATCCGGCAACGGGGCAGTACGGGCTGTATCGCAGCGATGGCAGCAACGCCGGGACGTTTGCACTGCGCATCGGGGGCGTCGACTCGGACGCAGGAACCGCATCCGCGCTGCCCGCCACGACGAGCTTCGCCGCCGCACGGACCTTTGCAGCCTTCACGGTGCGGACCGCGAACGCGCTCGAGCTGTGGCGAACGGACGGCACCGTCGCCGGCACCTCGAGGGTGAAGCAGGTGGCGACCCAGCCGCGACGAACCGCGCGCGACTTCGCGGCTTCCGGTGACCTCGTGTTCTTCACGGTCGATGATTCGGTCGAGGGCCGAAGTGTTTGGCGGACGGACGGGACCTCTGACGGCACGTTCGCGCTGGCGTCCTTCCCCCAGAGCGCTGACCTCACGCTGAGAACCTGCTCCACGCTCGCGGAGGGCTGGCTCTACTTCGCCGCCTACACGCCTGGCAGCGGCGTGGAACTGTGGCGTGCGCGGTCAGACGGCTCGCTCGTCGAGCAGCTGCCGGAGATCGCGCCGGGTCCGTACAGCGCCAACCCCTGCCCGGGCGCCCAGGTCGCCCACCGGCTGTTCCTCTCCGCGAACGATGGCACCGGCGTCGAGCCCTGGGTGCTGAAGGTCCGGGAGCCGGATACGAGCCCGCCGGAAGTGACCGTGCGCTATTCGGTCCAGCCTGTCTGGTCGGCGAGCTGGTTCCGGGAGCCGGTGACCGTGAGCTGGGACGTCGTCGACGCCGATGGCCCCATCCTTTCGACCAGCGGCTGCGCGCCGCTCACCTTCACCGAAGAGAGCGCGGTGAGGAACCTGCGCTGCGAAGCGACGTCCGAGGGAGGAACGACCTCGCGGTCTGTGAACCTGGGCGTGGATCGCACCGCGCCCGAGGTGACCTGTCCGCAGGATCTCGAACGGGAGGCGGCGGCGGGCTCGCAGGGTTTGCCGGTCACATGGACAGTCCAGGCACGCGATGCCCTGAGCGGCATCCGCGAGGTGGTGTCCCATCCCGCTTCCGGCAGCCAGTTCGCGCTGGGAGCGACGCAGGTGGAGGTCCGCGCCGAAGATCGCGCCGGAAACGCCGCGAGCTGCACGTTCAACGTTCGCGTCGTGGAGCCGCCACCGCCTGCCGATCCGGCGCTCACGCCGGAGCCGCCGCCCCAGGTTTCTGGCTGCGGCTGCGCGTCTGCAGGAGCTGCTTCGGGCGCGTGGCTGCTCGGCATTTCGTCCGCGCTCGCTCTTGCGGCGAGGCCGCGCACGCGCACACGAGAGCGCTTCCGCCCGCGAGCTTGAACGGGCGGCTGCGTTCACGCCCCCCAGTTGCCAGACGGCGCCGAAGTGCTCATGAAACACCACCGCCCCCACCCTCCCGAAGGAGCGTGGGGGCGGCGGGCCTTCCGTCCTGAATCAGCGCCGGGCTACTGCACCGCTGCGGCGGCCGGCGGGGTGGGCGCTGCGGTCTGCTTCACGCCCTTCACCCTCGGGTTGCGCATCTCGTCGAGCTTGATCTCCTTGGTCGACTTGAGCGTGCCGCCGGTGAGCGCGAGCTGTCCCTGGCGGGCGTAGTCGATGGAGAGGGTCAGCAGCCGCGCGGCCTCCTGCGGCGCGTGGAACCCGGTGGAGTTCTCCGCCTCGACGAAGTCCACGTACCAGCTCGCCTTGCGGTGGAACTCACGGGCCTGCTTCACCCGCTCGGTCTCACCCTCCGCCTTCTGCACCGCCTCGAGGTCGTCGATGAGGGCCATCAGCGAGTCGAAGGCGCGGTCCACCATGGTCAGGTGGCGGTCCTGGATGGCCTCCACCCGGGCGATGATCTCCGCCTCCGGCCACTTGTGGCAGCTCTGGCAGGACTTGTTCACGTTGAGCAGCGGGCTGCGGACGTGGTGGTCGCTGATCTTCTGCGAGCCCTCGCGCTTGAAGGGCATGTGGCAGTCGGCGCAGGTGACGCCGGACTTCGCGTGGATGCCCTGCTGGTACATCTCGAACTCGGGGTGCTGCGCCTTGAGGTTCTTCGTCCCGGTCAGCTTGTGCGTCCAGTCGGTGAAGCCGACCTCGGTGTAGAACTCGTAGATCTCGTCCGCCTTCTGGCCCTTCGCCCACGGGAAGACGAGGTTCTTCTCCTCGCCCTTGAAGTAGTACTCCACGTGGCACTAAACGCAGACGAGCGTCCGCATC
>CAZCWA010000090.1:0-13863 GCA_964502265.1 uncultured Myxococcaceae bacterium
ACGGCGGGAACGACGGCACGTTGAACTGGATGAAGGACAGCGTGCGGTACAGCGCGAGCACGTGTGCCCGCAGGAAGTCGTACTTCACGCGGCCCTGCAGCGCGATCGCCTGCGCCGTCTGCGGCACGGTGCGCGCGAACACGTCCGGATCCGCCAGCGTCTGAACGAGGTGGCTGGCCTCGATCGACGCGGTGTACGAGAAGCCGCCCGGGTACGCCTCCGGCGCGAAGAAGCGCTGGAAGACCTCGGGATCGTTCCGGTAGAGCCGGAAGTCGATGCTGGTGCCGATCGGCTGACCCGGGGTGTGGAACACCGCCTGCGCCGAAGCGCCCGTCGCGTTCACCGGTGCGCGCACGCCCTGCACCGCGAGGCCCGGCACCACGCCCTTCTGGAAGTAGCCGCCGCCCGCCTCGAGCCGCAGCCAGGGGGTCACGTCCCAGCCGCCGCCCACCATGCCGCCGTACTGGGTCTCGCGCTCCTGGATGAGCAGGTTCTGCAGGAGCGCCGTCTTGGCGCCCGCGTAGAGGTACCACTTGTCGCGGGTGAGCTGGAGCTTGGCCCCGGGCACGCCGCCCTGGAACGCGTCGTTGCCGAACACCGGCGAGCCGCCCCAGGAGATCCGCCACGCGTACCCGAGCCGGAACCTGTCCGCCGACACCGGGAAGCCGGTGAAGGACAGGTGCTCCTTCTCACCCCAGCCCGGCGGCCGGTAGGCGAGCCGGATGTACGACGAGTTGTCGCGGAGCTGGATCTCACCGGAGGGCCGCTCGAGCAGCAGCACCGACAGCGCGGCCTCGCTCAGCAGCCCCTCGAAGAACGCGGGCGCCTGCTTGTAGAGCACGAGGTTCGACAGCGTCTCGAACCCGGAGAACCGGGTGTTGAAGTTGTCGTAGAACTGCGTGTTCGCGTTGGTCGCGCCGAACCGCGCCGCCGGTGAGGACGGCGTGGTCTCGCCCGCGCCGGCGAGGATGTTGTCGTCCGCGAAGACGAAGGACAGGCGCGTGTCGACCCAGTCGCTGGCCTGCGCGGTCGCCCCGAGACCGAGCGCCGCGGCCACACACGCCGCGCGTGAGAACGTTTTGAACTTCAAGGGACCCCTCCCTGCGTGAATTGAAAAACTACCCGTTGGTGTCGCACTGGCGCAGCGGCTTCGGGCAGGAGAGCCCGTCCCCGGGGCGGCAGCAGAGATCGTCCTTGTCGCGTGGCTGGATCACCCAGCGCGGGCGGCCCGGCTGGAGCTGCCGCAGGTGGCCCACCACGTCGTAGGTGGCGCCGCGGAGGTTCCGGCACTCGGAGGCGCGCTCCGGGTTGGGATCGGCCTCGTCGCAATCCGGCATCAGCTCCGGCACCGCGTCCTTGGTGACCACGTTGATGCGCGTGCGCGGGTTGCGGCCGATCCGGCAGTGCGGATCGGCGGCCAGCGGGCCCTCGCCCTTGATCGCCACGTTGGTCTGACCCTCGGTCAGCGTGTGATCGAAGCGGGTGTTGGCCGGCACCACCACCGAGTTCTCGTCGTCCGCCACCAGGTTGGGCCCGCCGAACGCCAGCCGCACGTCGGTGTTGCAGTAGAAGCGCAGGTCGGTGCCCACCGGATAGGCCCGGTTGTGCACCGCGCTGTTGGCCACCACCGTCCGCCGCTCCACCCGCGCGGACAGCGAGTCGTCCAGCAGGGCCTCGCGGGGACCGGGGCCCGCCATCTCCATCACGAACTGGCCGAAGCCCACGTAGGTGCTGCGCTCGGCGCAGAGGGTGCCCGTGTGCTCGCCCTGGCTGGTGACGCAGTCGATGTTGCAGGCCAGCTCCTCCTTCTGCGCCGGCGTGAGGATCGACTCCGATTCGTCGCTGGAGCCGCACTCGGACCACGACCACACGGTCTGCCCGTCCACCTGCTTCGGCGTCTCGCAGAAGAACGGCACCGATCCGTCCCCGTCCCGGTCGCAGCTCACGAAGCGCTGCGGGAAGCGCACGTTGCGCACCTTCACCAGCGCGCTCTCCATGCTCTCCAGCTTCAGGTTGCGCCGGTTCTGGCCGCAGAGGTCGTCGGTCACGAACGGGTTGGCGTTGTTGTCGAGCCCGCAGGTGCGCAGGGTGATCTCCGGGATGGGGACGAGCTTCAGGTACTTGTCCCACTGGTTCTCCGGCCCCTGCCGCACGCGCTCTCGCACCGTCCACGAGGGGAAGGTGAGCTGCGATGTCCCGGTGAACTCCTGCACCGAGCCGGAGAGGCTCCAGAGCAGATCGCCCGGATCGAGGCCCTCTGGGAACGAGTAGTTGTAGATGAAGATCGACCCGAAGGTCCCGGGCTGCTTCCCGTCCGGCTCGGGGACGCGCACGTGGGTCTGCCCGTCGTCGGAGCGGGTGAGCTCCGGCATCCGGCAGGCGGTGAGGTCGGTGACGAAGAAGCCGGTGGGGTCGGTGCCGGTGACCACCATCATCGCGTCCTTGCCGTCGTTCTCCGGATCGTCCGGGCAGTTCTGGCGCAGGATGCTGCCGCTCTCCGGCGGCCGGCCGATGGTCATGAACTGGCCCACGAAGGGCGAGCACTTGTTGTCGAAGCCCTCGGGGAGCTGCAGCGTCTGCAGCGTCGGGTCCTCGAACCACACCGGCTCGGTGATGCCGGTCGCGAAGGTGCGGTGCTCCGGCTCGCCGGGAAGCCCGGTGGTGTCCTGCTCTCCGCCGTTCCACGTCATCTTCGGGGGCGCGTCCTCCACCCAGATCCGCACGTCGCTGAAGAGGTGCGCGGCCTTCACCACGCCGGTGCCCACGCCGTTGCGCATCTGCACCCAGCGGTACTCGGGCTTGCCGGTCAGATCGCCCGGCACCACCCGCACCGACACCGGACCGTTGAACGTGTCCAGCACGTTGCCGTCCCTGCCGATCGCGAGGACCTCCACGTCGAACTCGGCCACCGAGGCCGAGTTGGGCAGCGGGCACGGATCGTTGGAGGCGGGGTTGCTCATGCCGCGCGGCAGCGCGAACGGGCACCCGAGCGTCCCGCGCTCGGACGGCGGCACGTTCTGCTCGCCGTCGTACCTGCGCGCGCAGTCGCTCACCACCGGCAGCGGCGTGCCCGGATCACCGAACTTCACCGCCTCGCCGTTGACCTCGGGGCGCTGCAGCCAGGCGCGCGGCATGCCGTCCTCGCCGCGGACCCGCACCTTGAAGGAGACCAGGTCCGGCCGCGCCGGCGGCTGGACGGGCCAGCAGGAGGCCGCGAACGCCCCCACGACCACGAGAGGAAGGAGCGCGCGCATCTACTTGACCCTCCGGCCGATGCGCCCGTCCTCGTGACCTGTGGCCACGGACATGTCGGTCGGCCTGGAACAGAACTGGCGGAGCGGGTTGGTGATCGTCCCGCACTTCTCGAGGTTGTTGGAGAGCACGTCGAGGCACGAGCAGGTGCCCACGTTCGGACCCGGCAGGCCCTGGCAGGCACCGGCCATCCCCGGATCGATGGGCCCGCAGGCGACCTCGTTGCCGCGCAGGACGTCGAGGCAGGTGCAGCCCTCCTGCGAACCCGCCGCGCGCTGAAGCTCCACCTCGAAGGCCTCCGCGTCCACGCAGTACGCGCGCACCTGATCGTCGATGACGATCTTCCCGTCCGGATTGCGCGGCCCGCACGGGACGCCGGAGGCCGAGAACTCCTTGCCCTCGTTGATCTCGTCGCAGGTGCAGAAGCCCTGCATGTAGCCGATGAGCGAGTCACGCAGCGAGATGCCGGTCTCGATGCGGGTGGTGTTCCGCTTCAGCACGTTGAAGCCGGAGCCGCCCTTGGCGATGTAGTCGTTCACCGCGATCTTGTAGGTGCCGCCCGGGTTGATGGGCTGCCCGTTCACCTGGATGTCCCACGCGGGGTGCGCCCAGCAGCGGCCGGCGCCGGTCCCGTCGTCGAGGCACTGCCAGGGGTTGCGGCCCTCGCGGTTCTCGCCGGGGCAGTCCGAGCCGTTGTCTTCGCCGGTGAGGGTGAGGTCGCAGGCGTAGCGGATCTCGTTGAGCTGGGCCTGGGCGCAGTCCATGGTGAACCGCGCGCCGGAGATCTGCGCCTGGCTGGTGCAGCCGCGGGTGGCGGACCGCTCGGTGACGAAGTCGAACGTCTCCTGAAGCTCGCGCCCGGAGAGGTACATGATGTTGATCGTGTTCTCGAACGGGAACACGTTGAACATCGACTCCTCGGTGATGACGCCCTTGTAGATGTTGTCGCGGATGCCCAGCGAGTTGGTCAGCGCCAGCTCCGCCTCCACCCGCGCCCGGCGGCGCATGGAGTCCGCGGCGAGGTTGCCCAGCGGCGAGTCGCCCCCGGTGCTGTTGTTGCGGCGGGCCACGTCACGCGGAGCGTAGGAGAAGATGGTGTTCAGCCGGAGCTGCGCGTCCATGTCCAGGATGTACGGCTGCAGCAGGTTCTGCGTCTCGCCATCCTCGAGCGTGGTGCAGCGCTTCATCGCCGCGATCACCCGCTCGTCCTTGCCGAACTGGCCCGGGTTCCAGAACTGCGACCGGTAGAGCTGGCGGATGCCCTCGTCGCACCAGACGGCGTCGAGCGGGAACACGCGGTAGTCGTGGCTGAGGACCTCGGCGCCGTCTGCCATGCCCCGCACCTGCGGCATGCGCACCACCAGGTCCAGCCGGCCCACGTACTTGGCGAAGGCGCCCGAGTGCGCGAGCACCACCTTGCGGCCCGCCGGATCGGTGAGGAGCTGCGGCGGGTTGAGCACCACGTGGAGGTGTCCGCCCACGATGACGTCGATCCCGGAGACGCCGGGGATGTGCACCCGGACCACCGACTCGTCCTCGCCCACCGGACCGAACCACTCCATCACCTTCCACGGGTTCTGCGCGCGCTCCACGAAGGGCCGGGCCCGCGAGAACTTGTAGTAGGCGTCGTAGCCGTGGACGATGTCCTGGTCCTCGTGCAGCCCGAGGTGCGAGGTGAGCATCACCACGTCCACCACCGGCCGCAGAAGCTCCACGTACGCGCGCGCGACCTCGTTCTGCTCCAGCGGCGTGGCCTGCAGCGAGTTGCCGCCCTCCACGATCGAGTTGAGCGACGAGATGTTCGCCATCCCGATCACCGCCACCCGGACGCCCTTCACGTTGTGGATGGAGTAGGGCTGCGCGTAGAGCGAGGTCTGGTTGGAGGAGGGCTCGCGGTGATCCTCCCAGACGTAGTTGGCGGCCAAAAGCGGGAAGGCCGCGTGGTCGCGCGCCATGTTGGTGAAGGAGAGCGCGCCGGAGTCGAACTCGTGGTTGCCGATCACCGCGGCGTCCAGCCTGGCGCCGGAGAGGAAGCGGAACTCCACCTCGCCGTGCTTCATGTTGTAGACGGGCGCGCCCTGGAAGCAGTCCCCCGAGTCGAGGTGCAGCACCCGGTCCGCCTGCTGGCGCTGCTGCTTGAGCACCGCGGCCATGCGCGCCGCGCCGCCGAACGGAGCGGCGTCCGGCACCAGGCCCAGATCCATGTCGGTCCGCAGCGGCGTGAACTCGAACGGGATGAGCCGGGAGTGGATGTCCGAGGTGTGCAGGATGGTCAGCCGCACCTCCTGTCCGGAGAGGTCCGTGTCATCACCGGTGAGCACGGGCAGACAGGACGCCGCGGTGAGCGCCACCATGGAACAGGCGGCGATCTGTGCGAGACGTGACAAGTATCGACGGAGCAATGGAATTTTCCCCGGGGTGCGGCCAGCGGGCGCGGAAGGTACGGGATCGACCCATGACCTTCAATCACGACCTGTGCTCGCCTGCAGAGGCCGGCTGTGCACCTTGCTTCCGTGAGGTATGAGCGCGGCTGCATGGGCACGGGCAAGCAGGCAGCGGCGCAGGTTCGGGAGATCGAAGTGGTGGAGGACTTCACGTCCAGCGCGCGCTGCGACGAGGGCTTCCTCCAGGTGCGCCGGCTGCGCTGCCGGAACCGCAGGACGGACGGGACGCGCTCGGTCGTCTACCGGGTGGACGTGGTGGACCGCCCGAAGCTGGACGCGGTGGCGGTGGTCGTCTACCGCCGGGGAGAGCAGGGCGTGGAGCTCTTCACCCGGCAGAACCTCCGCCCCGCCGCGTTCTTCCGGAAGGACCGGTCGAAGACGGTGGAGGAGGAGGGGAGCCATCTCTTCGTGGAGGAGATCGTCGCCGGCCTGCTGGAGCTGGAGGACCGCGGCGAGGCGGGGATCCTCCACCGCGCCGCAGAAGAGGTGAAGGAGGAGGCCGGCTTCGAGGTGACGCCGGAGGAGGTCCGCTCCCTGGGCGGCCCGTTCTTCCTCGCGCCGGGGATCCTGAGCGAGAAGATCTTCCCCTGCGCGGTGGACGTGACCGGGAAGACGCAGGGCGTGGCCAGGGGGGACGGCTCGCCATTGGAAGAGACCGGCGGGATGCGCTGGCGGACGCTGGAGGAGGTCATCCGCGCCTGCCTCGCCGGCGAGATCCAGGATGCCAAGACGGAGGTGGGCGCGTACCGGCTGCAGGCGGCGCTGGCATCGCGGTCCGGCGCCTGAACGAAGCAACCGGCCGGGCACGCCCTTCGGCTTTGCCACGTCGTCGTCACTTGACCGTGCGGTAGCGGACACGGACTATCCGCCCCCGAATGGCCGCCTCAGCCCCGACCTCGTCCGACGGCGTCTTCCCCCAACACTCCGGCGCCTTCAGGTTCCGGCGCATGCTGAACTGGCTCCCCATGGGGTTGGCGTACGCCTTCCTCTATATGGGCCGGTACAACCTGACCGTGGCAAAGGGGGCGCTCGGCGACGTGATGTCGAACGACGCCTTCGGGACGATCTTCGGCATCGGCGCGCTGGTCTACGGCTGCTCGTTCCTGGTCAACGGCCCGCTGGTGGACAGGGTGGGCGGCCGGCGCGGGATGCTGATCGGCACCTTCGGGGCGCTGGTGGCGAACCTGGGCATGGGCATGGTGCTCTACGGCCACGCCTTCTGGGGCTGGACGGTGCCGGTGCTGCCCGCCTTCGCGGTGCTCTACGGGCTGAACATGTACTTCCAGTCCTTCGGCGCGGTGTCGATCGTGACCGTGAAGGCGCCCTGGTTCCACGTCCGCGAGCGCGGCTCCTTCTCCACCATCTTCGGCATCATCATCAGCGCCGGCATCTACTTCGCCTTCGACTGGGGCAACGCGATCGTCCAGGCGACGCGGGCCGAGCCGGGCGAGATGGGCGTGGTGGCCACGGTGTTCTCGTTCCTCTTCGGGCTCGGCGGCTCGGGGCAGAACGAGAACTGGATGATCTTCTTCGTCCCCACCCTCCTGCTCGCCATCTTCTGGGTGATCATGGCGCTGTGGCTGCGCGACACCCCGGGGCAGGCCGGCTACCCGGACTTCGACACCGGGGACGCCTCGCTGTCGGACGACGGTCAGCGCCTGCCGGTGCTCACCGCGGTGACGAAGATCCTCACCCACCCGGTGCTGCTCTTCGTCTGCCTGATCGAGTTCTGCTCCGGCGTCCTGCGCAACGGGATCATGAACTGGTACGTGATCCACGCCAAGCAGGTGGGGTTCTACGACTCCTTCTGGATCACCCGGAACTGGGGCCTGTCCTTGCTCATCTGCGGCGTCATCGGCGCCAACATGACCGGCTGGGTCTCGGACAAGTTCTTCCAGTCCCGCCGCGCGCCCATGTGCGCCATCCTCTACGGCCTGATGGTCGCCGCCGCGCTGGTGATGGCCTTCGGCATCGCAGGTCCGGTGTGGATCGCCGGCATCGCCGCGCTGAGCATCTCCATGAGCGTGATCGCCGTGCACGGCATCCTCTCCGGCACCGCGACCGCGGACTTCGGCGGCCGGAAGAACACCGGGATCGTGGTCGGGATCGTGGACGGCTTCGTGTACCTGGGGACCTTCGTGCAGTCGGTGGGCATCGGGAAGCTGGCCCCCACCGGCGAGGCGGCGAAGGATCCGGCCAACTGGCAGATCTGGCCGATGGTGCTGGTGCCGTTCACGATCATCGCCTTCGCGCTCACCTTGAAGATCTGGCACGCGCTGCCGGGCAAGAAGCACGCGCCGGCGCCACAGCCCGCGGCGGCGCCCGGCGGCATCGCCCCCTCTGCCTGACGGCTGCCGGACACGCAGGGCGGGCGGGCGTGACGAGGGCCTGAAACCGCGGCCGTGCATCGCTATGATGCGCGGACTTTGGGCGTCGTCGATACATCCAGGCTGCTGAACAACCGGATAGGGATCCACGACCGGAAGGCCTTCGAGCTCAAGTTGGAGTACCAACCGTCCGGGTTGGACCCCAAGAGCGAGTACCGGGTCGAGATGTTCATGTTCGTGCCGTCGAGCCTGAACGTGGACTCGGCCACGCACCCCCGCGAGAGCTTCTACTCGGACATCCACAACTACGTCCGGCTCAAGACCCCGGTGCTGGAGGTCTCGGACATCCTGGTGGCGGAAGGTTCCCCGCTGCTGCGCCAGGAGCGTCTTCTCGCCGAGCCGCAGGAGGGCGGGCTGCCGGCGGTCCAGGCGGATCTCGTCTACCAGGCCAAGCTGCTCGCGTGCGTCTTCCGCGGGGCGCTGCGCAGGTTCGCGCAGAGCGTGCACCGCCGCTGTGACCTGCTCGCGCCGGATCCGGCGGCCAGCCCCCGCGGCCTCGAGGAGGAGGTGGACCGGATGCGCGAGGGCACCCTCCAGGTGCTCCAGCGCTTCCGCGCCATCGGCGAGGTGGTGCGCAAGAGCGAAGGCCTGGAGGAGAAGACGCGGGCCTCGCTGCGCCTGATCGACGAGTACATGAGCCTCACGGTGGAGCAGTTCTTCCGCCGCGCGGTGACGGACATGGACGCGCTCCCGCGCAGCGGCGTCTGGGTGGAGGTGCGCAAGGAGCTGATGGCGGAGGTCATCCGCGAGGAGGCCTACCGGCGCGACCGCAGCCTGCGCAGCGTGCTCTCGCCCAAGGGGGACAACGAGGAGTACCTCCACCGCGTCGGCTTCCTGAAGAAGTTCTGCCACAACATCCTCTTCCTCAAGGTCCGCCGGGACTCGCGCCGGCAGGGCTGGGAAGAGGTGCTGTTCGCCATCGCGGCGGGCATCGCCATGACCTTCGCCACCGCGGTGGCCTTCTGGGCGCAGGTCCGCTTCACCCAGATCTCCCTCAACTTCTTCCTCATCCTCGTCGTGGGCTACATGATGAAGGATCGGATCAAGGAGGGCCTGCGCCGGATCTTCCGCTCCGCCGCCTCGCAGTACCTCTTCGACCGGACGACCATCATCACCGAGCCGGTGGGCAGCCAGCGCCTCGGGGTCTGCAAGGAGAAGGTGGACTACGTGCGCGGCGAGTCCGTGCCGGACGACATCCAGCGGCTGCGGCGCGCGGACGACTTCGCCACCGTCGCGCAGGCGGAGCTCTCGGAGGTCATCGTCCGCTACCAGAAGGAGGTCATCCTGGACGCGGACGATCTCGCGCAGACGGCCACCGGCAGCGCGGGCGTGACGGACATCATCCGCTGGAACGTGCAGCGCCTGCTCCGGGACATGGACGATCCGGAGCTGGAGATGGACTACGTGGACCTCGAGGACCTCTCCATCGGCCGCATCCGCGCGGCCAAGGCCTACCAGGTGGACGTCGCCTTCCGCTTCACCTTCGACGACGGGGACGACAAGGGCCACCGGGTGGAGCTGTTCCGCCTCGTGCTGGACCGCAACGGCATCAAGCGGATGACCCAGGTGGAGCACGCGCCGCGCCTTTCCGGATCGCCGGTGCGCTCGGTCGCCTGAAAAAGGCCGCCACGCCCCTTTGGCTTGGGGCACCGCGCGCGCCTGTCGATAATGGGCAGGACATGACCGACTACAGGAAGCGCGTCCGCGACGGCTGGCACCAGATCCTCGAGGCCATCCTCGAGCGCGCGCGGGCGCTGGGGCCGCAGGCGGTGCTCGCGTTCGACCTCGACTCCACGCTCTTCGACAACCGGCCCCGCCAGGCGCGCATCCTCAGGGAGCTCGGCGAGCAGCTCGGGGACGCGCGCCTGCAGGCCTGCGAGGCGGCGCATTTCTCCGAGAGCGGCTGGGACCTCCAGGCGGCGCTGCGCAACTGCGGCCTGTCCGCCGAGGAGGTGGAGCAGTCGTACGCCGAGGTGAAGCGCTTCTGGGGGGACCGCTTCTTCACCAGCCCCTACTGCCTCGACGATCTCCCCATCGACGGCGGCGCGGACTTCCTGCGGCGGGTGGTGGAGGCGGGCGCCACCCTCGCGTACGTCACCGGGCGCCACGAGGCCATGCGCGAAGGCTCCGAGGGCTCGATGCGCCGCCACGGCCTGCCGGTGCCGGACGGCAAACGGGTGCACCTGATCATGAAGCCCTCGTTCGAGGTGTCGGACGACGAGTTCAAGCGGGACGCGCACGCGCAGCTTCAGTCGTTGGGGACGCTCATCGCCGCGTTCGACAACGAGCCCATGCACGCCAACGACTACCGGCGGAAGTTCCCCGAAGCGCAGGTGATCCACCTCGCCACCGATCACTCCGGCAGGCCGGTCCCGCTGCTCGAGGACATCCCTTCGGTGCCACACTTCCGTTTGCCTTAGGGCACCTTCGGTCCGGCTGGGGACTTCGCCCGCCGATGACGCACGGTGCCGCACTGCGGCAGGTGAATCCCTTTGATCGCGCTCGCAACGAGGGCTAAGGACCCGCGCCATGTCGAAGGCCCCCAGCAACGAGCAGTTGGTCACGATGTACCGGAAGATGTACCTGATCCGCCGCTTCGAGGAGCGCGCCGGCCAGATGTACGGCCTGGGCAAGATCGCCGGGTTCTGCCACCTCTACATCGGCCAGGAGGCCGTGGCGGTGGGCTCGGTGGAGGCCTCGAGGCCGGACGACTACATGATCTCCGGTTACCGCGAACACGGTCACGTGCTCGCGCGCGGAAGTCACCCCGGCATGATGATGGCCGAGCTCTTCGGGCGGGACGGTGGGTACGCCAAGGGCAAGGGCGGGTCCATGCACCTGTTCGACGTGGAGCGCTACTTCTACGGCGGCCACGGCATCGTCGGCGGGCAGATCCCGCTGGCGGCCGGCATGGGCTGGAAGTCGAAGTACTGCAACGAGGACCGCGTCACCCTCTGCTTCTTCGGCGAGGCCGCGTCCAACCAGGGCTCCTTCCACGAGACCTTCAACATGGCCTCGAAGTGGAAGCTCCCGGTCGTCTACGTCTGCGAGAACAACGGCTACGGCATGGGCACCGCGGTGAACCGCGTCTCGGCAGAGCCGGAGATCTACAAGCGCGCGGCGGCGTACCGGATGCGCGGCGAGCGCGTGGACGGCATGGACGTGCTCAAGGTCTACGACGCGGTGGCGGACTGCGTGGAGCACGCGCGCTCGGGCAAGGGCCCGGTGCTGCTGGAGGCGCTGACCTACCGGTTCAAGGGCCACTCCATGGCGGACCCGGCCTCCTACCGCCAGAAGTCGGAGGTCGAGCAGCACCAGAAGCGGGATCCCATCCTCACCCTCCGCGAGCACATCGTGGCGAAGAAGGTGGCCACCGAGGACGAGCTCACCGCGATCGACGAAGACGTGAAGCGCGAGGTCGACGAGGCGGTGGACTTCGCGGAGAACTCGCCGCTGCCGTCGCTGGACGAGCTGTGGCGGGACATCATCGTCGAGGACGGTGAAGAGGACGTGAAGCCGCGCGAGCGGGTGCTGGGAGAGAAGGTCGAGTGGCCGCAGACGCCTCGGCCGGACATGAAGGTCACCTGGGACGTTG
The DNA here is from genome assembly GCA_964502265.1 of uncultured Myxococcaceae bacterium. Taxonomy (GTDB): domain Bacteria; phylum Myxococcota; class Myxococcia; order Myxococcales; family Myxococcaceae; genus JAFAFL01. The sequence goes on from CAZCWA010000090.1 coordinate 11,679, forward strand.
AGCCCCGCGAGTCCGTCCAGAAGGCCGGTTAGGTCAGGGAGCACGAGAGAACCATGCCTGAGCTGATGTATCGCGAAGCGCTGAACCAGGCGCTCGCAGAGGAGTTGGAGCGCGATTCGCGCGTGTTCCTGATGGGCGAGGAGGTCGGCCGCTACAACGGCGCCTTCAAGGTCTCGCAGGGGCTGCTGGATCGCTTCGGAAGCGCCCGCGTGGTGGACACGCCGATCTCGGAGCTGGGCTTTGCCGGCCTCGGGGTGGGCGCGTCGATGGTGGGCCTGCGTCCGGTGATCGAGATGATGACCTGGAACTTCGCCATCCTGGCGATGGACCAGATCGTCAACCACGCGGCCAAGATGCGGCACATGTCCGGCGGCCAGCTCCGCTGCCCCATCGTGTTCCGCGGTCCCACCGGAATCGGCGGGCGGCTGTCGTCGCAGCACTCGCAGTCGCTGGAGGCGCAGTACACGCACTTCCCGGGGCTGAAGGTCGTCTGCCCGGGCACGCCGAAGGACGCCAAGGGCCTGCTCAAGAGCGCCATCCGGGACGAGAACCCGGTGATGATGTTCGAGCACGAGAAGCTCTACTCGGTGAAGGGCGAGGTGCCCGAGGGCGAGTACCTCATCCCGCTCGGCGAGGCGGAGGTGAAGCGGGAGGGCAAGGACGTCACCCTGATCACCTGGGGCCGGCAGGTCCACTTCACGCTCGCGGCGGCCGAGGAGCTGGCGAAGAACGGGATCGACGCCGAGGTGCTGGATCTGCGGACCCTGCGTCCGCTGGACGAGGCGCGGATCCTCGAGTCGGTGAAGAAGACGAACCGGGTGGTGCTGGTGGAGGAGAACTGGGCGTTCGTGGGCGTGGGCGCGTCGGTGGTGGATCTGATCCAGCACCAGGCGTTCGACTACCTCGACGCGCCGATCGAGCGCGTGACCCAGCTCCCGGTGAGCATCTCGTACGCGGTGAACCTCGAGGCCGCCGCCGAGCCGTCGGTGCCCCGCATCGTCGACGCGGTGAACAAGGTCCTCTACCGGCAGGAGGGCTGAACCCCCTATGGCCAGGCCGATCCAGATGCCCGCGCTTTCCCCCACGATGAAGGAGGGGAAGATCACGCGGTGGCTGAAGAAGGTGGGGGACAAGGTCTCGTCGGGCGAGGCGGTCGCCGAGGTGGAGACGGACAAGTCCAACCTCGAGATCGAATCGTACGAGGACGGGTACATCCTCCAGGTGACCGTGGCGGAGGGGGAGATGGCCCAGGTGGGCGCCCCCATCGCCTTCGTGGGCAAGCAGGGTGAGAAGGTGGAGGCAGGCGCCGCCACCCCGAAGCCTGCGGCCGCGCCCGCGCAGAAGCCGGCCGAGCAGAAGCCCGCTCCGGCGCAGAAGCCCGCTCCCGCGCAGAAGCCCGCGGCCTCCGGCGGCGGCGGCGGCGGCGGCGGCAAGGCGGCCAAGCCGGTGCAGATGCCCGCGCTCTCCCCCACCATGAAGGAGGGGAAGATCACGAAGTGGCTGAAGCAGGAGGGGGACAAGGTCTCCTCCGGCGACGCGCTGGCGGAGGTGGAGACGGACAAGTCGAACCTCCAGATCGACTCGTACGACGACGGCACGCTGCTGAAGATCGTCACCGGGGAAGGCGAGTACGCGGCCGTGGGCGCGCCCATCGCGTACATCGGCAAGCCGGGTGACCGGATCGTCTCGCCGGAGGAGCCCGCCGCCGAGGACCGGCCGCAGGCCCCGTCGGCGCAGAAGCAGGCCGCCTCTCAGCAGCAGCAGGTGAAGCCTCAGCCGGCAGCGAAGCCCGCACCGTCGGGCGGCGCCGGTGGGCGTCTGCGCATCTCGCCCCTGGCGCGGAAGATTGCGCGGGACCGCGGGATCGATCCCGCGTCCCTTCAGGGCAGCGGTCCCCAGGGCCGGATCATCAAGCGGGACGTCGAGCAGGCGGCGAGCGCTCCGCGGGCGGCGGCGGCGCCGGCAGCGGCGGGCGCACGTGCACTCGGCCAGCGGGTGGAGCCGAAGCGGGTGGAGATCTCCGGCATGCGCCGGGTGATCGAGCAGCGCATGACCGAGGCCAAGCCCGGGGTGCCGCACTTCTACCTCTCGGTGGACATCGAGATGGACGCGGCGCTGGCCATCCGCTCCGAGGCGAAGGCGCTGGACTCGAAGGTGTCGGTGAACGACATCATCGTGAAGGCGG
>CAZCWA010000091.1:0-13785 GCA_964502265.1 uncultured Myxococcaceae bacterium
TGACGAAGTCCGCCTCGTCCACGCCGGCCACCTGGGTGTTGGTGGTGGTGTAGTCCTGGGGCGCGCTCCCGCCGGCCGCGTTGTCCGCCGCGGGGGGGGCGGCCTCCATCGTCACGTCGCCGCGGCCGAACCACCAGCCACCGCCTTTGTCGTAGCTCGCCTTGTAGCCCTCGAGCGTGGTCCGCATGTCACGGACCGCCGTCTCCTCGATGTACTGCTCCAGCGCCCCGCAGTCGTCGAAGGCGGAGAGCGCCAGCCGCTGCTGCACCGCAGGCGGTTCGTCCGGCGCCACGCTCCCACCGCCGCCGCAGGCCGCCAGCGCAACCGCCCCCAGGCCCGCCATCAGTGAATGTCGCCACGTCCTCATCGTTCGTCCCTCCGAAGCCCGGTCGGAGTTGCGCGCCCTGTGCCAGCCGCGCGGCAGCGGCTTGCGGCCCGGACCGATCGTCATTTCGCGCACTTGCGGAGCGCGGGGGATCTCAGAAACCTGACGATGCCTCGGCCGCCGTGGCGGGAAACCGTCGACGCCGCACGACGGCGTGACCACCCCTCGGGACGAGGAGGTCCAGACGATGGGCGGAGACGGCGGCGGGTGGGACTTCGGCGGGCTCTTCCCCGACAAGCGCCCGGGCAGGGACGAAGGGCTCCCGCACGCGGCGGAGGGGACGGTACGCAACGTCCTCCGGCGCGCACGCGAGGAGCACGGGGAGCATGGCCCCGAAAGCCTTCCCCGCCCCCTCCCCGGCGACGAGGCCTGGCCGCACCGGCGCCTGCGGTTGGGGCCGCTGCCGGTGGACGCGCTCACCTGCGCCGAGGCGGTGGAGGCGGTGAGCGGCCTCGTCCAGTCCGGCCGGGGCGGGGCGGCGCTCTTGTGCACCGCGGACGCGCTGCCCGAGGCGAGGCGCAGCCCGTCCTTCCGCGAGGCGCTGGGGCGGGCGGAGCTGTGTCTGGCGGACGGGCAGCGGCTGTCCTGGGCGGCGGACCTCCTGGGCACACCGCTGCCGGAGGACATCCCCGCCGCGGCGCTGCTGCCGCCCCTTCTGGAGGTGGCAGCGCGTCAGCGGTGGCGCGTCTTCCTCGTGGGCACCGACGATGCGCAGGCGCTGGAGGCCGCGGCGGCGGACCTCGAGCGGCGGAGCGGGGCGCGGGTGGTGGGGACGCACCGCGCGGTGTCTCCGAACGAGGGCGTGGAGGCCACGGCGCGGGCGGTGCTCCGGGCCCATCCGCAGCTCGTGCTCCTCGCCCTGCCCTCGCCGGCGCAGGAGCGGCTGGCCCACGCGCTCAAGGTCCGGGTGAGCCCCGGCGTGGTGGTGGGGCTGGGCGAGCGGCTGGGGACCGTGGTGCGCGCGCGCGCCGGTGCGCCACGGTGGCTGCAGCGGCTCGGGCTTGGCTGGGCGTGGCGCCTTCTGGGCGGCCCGAGGCGGCTCGGACGGCGCGGCCTTCTGCGCGATCTGCGCTTCCTGTGGGCCTTCGCCCGGGTGCTCCTCGAGCGGCCGGCCCGTTCTTGACCTGCTCGGCGCGGGCGGGCTTCCATGCCCGATGCCCTGGCTCCGGGAGGTCGCTTCGTGAGGCATCGCCTTCTGCGCTGGATGGCGCTCGCCCTCGCGTGCGTCCTCTCCGGGTGCGCGTGTGACACCGGGGAGGATCCCCCTTCGGGCACGGACGCTGGGAAGCCCTCCACCGATGCCGGCCAGCGTCCGCCCGTCACCTGCGTGGGCAACGACCTCGAGCGCTGCGCGGGCGAGTGCGTGAACACCGCCGCCGACACCCGCCACTGCGGCGGCTGCGACAACGCCTGCGACGAGGGCGCGCTCTGCAGCTTCGGCGTCTGCGCCTGTCCCACCGGCCGGGCCGCTTGTCCCGGAGCATGCGCGGACCTTGCGAACGACAGCCGCCACTGCGGCGCCTGCGGCAACGCCTGTGCGCCCGGGAGCGCGTGCGAGGGGGGCCAGTGCGTGCTCCAGTGCCCCGCGGGCGAGACGCGCTGCGGGGGCGGCTGCGCCGATCTGCAGAGCGACGACGCGCACTGCGGCCGCTGCGACACCGCCTGCACCGGCGGCCGGAGCTGTCAGGGCGGCCAGTGCCGGTGCGCGGCCGGCGAGGTCCTCTGCGGCTCCCAGTGCACCGACACCGCGATCGACACCCGGAACTGCGGCGGGTGCGGGACCGCGTGCTTCGACGGCTTCGTGTGCAGCGGGGGCGCCTGCGTCTGTCCGGAGGGGCTGACCGCCTGCACCGCCGCGTGCGTGGACACGCAGAACGACCCGGCCAACTGCGGCGGCTGCAACCTCCACTGTGATCCGGGGCAGCAGTGCGTGGGCGGCGTCTGCGACACCCCGTGTCCGCAAGGCTGGCTCAAGTGCGGCGCGCACTGCGTGAACGCGCAGTCCCATCCTTCGCACTGCGGCGCGTGCGGGAACACGTGCGGGAGCCTCTCCTGCATCTTTGGCCAGTGCGTGACCTGCGACAGCGCCACCACCGACTGCGACGGCGACGGCTGGACGGTCGCGGACGGGGACTGCTGCGACCAGCCGGGCGCGTGCGGTCAGGACCCGGCGATGGTGAACCCCGGCGCGCTGGAGCTTCCGGGCAACGGCATCGACGACAACTGCAACGGCCTCGTGGACGGGGCGGACGTGCTGGACCTCGACCCGTGCGACGGCGCGCTCGTGCCCGACTCGCAGGACCCTTTGGACTACGCGCGGGCGATGGGCATCTGCCGCACCACCACCGAGAACGCGCCTCTGCGCGACCGGACCTGGGGGCTCGTCTCGGCGAGGCTTCTGCGGGCGGATGGCTCGCCCTTGACCTCCCGCGTGGGGCACAGCCTCCGCTCGAACTTCGGCGCGCTCTTGCGTCCCCAGGAAGGCCGCGCGTTCGCGGTGCTCTCCTCCGGCGCGGCGGCGGACGCGACCCAGACCCGGCCCGGGCCCAACGGCGGGCCGCTCGACACCAGCATCTGGCACGGCGCTTCGCCGGTGGACATCCACGCCTGCACCCAGCCCGGCTGCATCGCCGACTGGTTCAACACCGCCAACCCGCCGCTCAAGCTCGCGCAGCGGCTCCCCGAGGCCCCCGGCTGTCCGGGCGCCCTCTTCGGCAACGAGGTCGCGAACGACTCGGTGATGCTGGTGCTGCGGCTGCGCGCGCCCACCAACGTGCGGGCCTTCCAGTTCAACGCGTACTTCCTCTCGTCCGAATACCCCGAGTACGTCTGCACCGACTTCAACGACCAGTTCATCGCCCTGGTGGACACGCCCGGCGGCGCACCGCTCGGCGCGACCAACCCGAGGGACAAGAACCTGATGACCTACTCCAGCGGCGGTCAGCGCTGGCCGGTGGGCATCAACGTGGCGAAGGGGACCGGGCTCTTCCGCGTCTGCCAGACGGCGGGCCAGAACCCCGGCTGCTGGGACCCGGACGTGAGCACCCAGTCGTGCGCGCACGGGCCGATCGAGCTCGCGGGCACCGGGTTCGACGCGCCGATGGGCCCTGCGTCCTGCACCAACGGCGGCGGCACCGGATGGCTCGTCACCTCCGGCAACATCCGGCCCGGTGAGATCGTCGAGCTGCGGCTCGCGCTCTGGGACGTGGGCGACGAATTGCTCGACTCCACCGCCCTGCTCGATGCCTTCCGCTGGCTGCTCACGCCCGCGCAGCCCGGCACCACCGACTGAAGCGTCTGCTATGCAGGCGCGATGATCGCTTTCGTCACCGGCGCCACCGCCGGGTTCGGTGCCGCCATCAGCCGGCGGCTGGTCGCGGATGGGATGAAGGTCGTCGCTACCGGAAGGCGCGAGGACCGCCTCCTCGCCCTGCGCGACGAGCTGGGCGATGCGCTGCTGCCCCTGCGCCTGGATGTGCGCGACAAGGACGCGGTGTCACGGGCCTTCGCCGCGCTGCCGCCAGCGTTCGCCGAGGTGGACGTGCTGGTGAACAACGCCGGGCTCGCGCTGGGGCTGCACAAGGCGCAGGAGGCCTCGGTGGAGGACTGGGACGTGGTGGTGGACACCAACGTGAAGGGCCTCCTCTACTGCACCCGCGCAGCGCTGACCGGGATGGTGGCGCGCAACCGGGGGCACATCGTGAACCTGGGGAGCATCGCCGGCGAGTTCCCCTACCCCGGCGGCAACGTGTACGGCGCCACCAAGGCGTTCGTGTACCAGTTCACCCTCAACCTGCGCGCGGACCTGCTGGGGACGGCGGTGCGGGTGACGGACATCGAGCCCGGCCTGTGCGGCGGCACCGAGTTCTCCACCGTGCGCTTCGGCGGCGACCAGCAGAAGGCGGACGCGGTCTACGCGGGCACCGAACCGCTGACGGCCGACGACATCGCCGAGACGGTGAGCTGGGTGGTCTCGCGCCCGCCGCACGTGAACATCAACAGCCTCTCGCTGATGCCGACCTGTCAGGCCTTCGGGCCGCTGGCGATCCACCGCACGCGCGCGCGGTAGGCTCCTTCGGGTTCGCTTCCGGGAGGGCACATGCGCGGATCGCTCTGGAGGGTCGCCTCGATGGCTGCGTTGGCGTCGTCGTTGGCCGCAGGCTGCGGGAAGGCCGAGTGGGTGGAGCTGGAGGCAGGCGGGACGCGGACGTGCGCGCGCGCCGACGATGGCGGGCTGCGGTGCTGGGGCGGGAGGCTGGTGACGGGCGGGACGGTGCCGCAGCTTCTGGGCTCGAACGAGCCTGCGGCGCCGCCGAAATTGGAGGGCATCGCCTCCGTGTGTGCGGGCGGGAGCTTCGTCTGCGCGCGGCTCTCCGCCGGCAGCGTCTGGTGTCTCCCCGCGGGCCCCGAGGCAGCGTGGAGCGAGGTGGGCGGGCTCAACGAGATCACCCACCTGTCCTGCGGCGACGGCGGCGGCTGTGCGCAGGACGCGCGCGGCGGCGTGGCCTGCTGGAGCTGGACCGATGCGGGGCCGGGGGCCATCGTCACCGTGAAGGACGTGGCGGACGTGTCCGCCCTGGCGGTGGGCGGGCAGCACCGGTGCGCCATCCGGGAAGACCGGACGGTGGTGTGCTGGGGACGCAACGGCACAGGCCAGCTCGGGGTGCCGCCGGAGGACGTGGCCCAGACCGACCGGCCGGTACAGATGCGCGGGGTGGAGGACGCCGTCTCGCTCGCGGCGGGGCGGCACTTCACCTGCGCGGCGAGCGGCGACGGCAAGGTGCGCTGCGCCGGCGACAACCTGGTGGGACAGCTCGGGAGCGCGGGGCCTTCGACGTGGACGGCGACCGAGGTCCGCGGGGTGGAGGGCGCGGTCGAGGTGACGGCGGGCGAGTACCACGCCTGCGCGCGGCTCTCCTCGGGCGAGGTCCGCTGCTGGGGCCGGAACCTGAACGGGCAGCTCGGGGACCGGACGGGCGAGGACCGCAGGGAGTCGGTGGTGGTGCACGGGCTGACGGGCATCACCCGGGTGACCGCGGGGACCGACCACACCTGCGCCATGGGGGTGCCGGGCGAGATCTACTGCTGGGGCGCCAACGCGGCAGGCCAGCTCGGGGACGGGACGCACGAAGACCGGCAGGAGCGCACGAAGGTGAAGGGCTTCGAGGGGTAGCGGCCGGCCTCCGGGTGCGGCCGGTGTTGCTGGGCCGGGAGAGGGGTGCTAGGAGCGCCGGCGCCATGGCCAACGTCTCCATCGCCCGCCGCTATGCCCGCGCCCTGATCGACGTCGGGGTGGAGGCCAACAAGCTCGACCGGTTCGGGGAGCAGCTCGCCCTCTTCAGCGCCACGCTGGGCCGCAGCCGCGAGCTCGCCGACGTGATGGAGAGCCCCTCGTACGACCGCGCGCAGCGTCTCGCGGTGACCGACGCGGTCATCAAGGCCATCGGCCCCTTCGAGCCCGAGGTGCAGAACTTCCTCCGCCTGCTGGTCGAGCGGAACCGCATGGTCCACCTGCCGGACATCGCGCGGCTGTACCGGGACCTCTCGGACACGCGGCTCGGGCGGGTGCGCGGCAAGCTGATCACCGCGGTGCCGCTCCCGCGCGAGCTGGCCGAGCGCCTCGCCCAGAAGCTCGCCCAGGCCACCCAGAAGCGCGTGGTGCTGGAGACGAAGGTGGACCCCACCATCATCGGCGGCGCCGCCGCGCAGGTGGGCTCGGTGATGTACGACGGCTCGCTCCGGACCCAGCTCGAGGAGCTGCGCCGGACGCTGCAGGCGTAGTCCGCAGGGTCCTTCTCAAGGCAGGCTGAGCGACAGCTCCACCGTCACCGGGTCACCCGGCGGCGTGATGCGCGTTCCGAACCCCAGCTCGCGGTGAAGGCAGGCGCGCAGCGCGTCCGCGCCCTCCCGCTCGCCCACCACCACGTGAAGCGCCGTCTGCGCACCCTCCGCGTCGAACTGGAGCGTGACCCAGACCGGCCATGGCGCCTCCCCGTCCCCGATGCAGGCAGCGACGAGGGACTCGCGCCGCGCCTCCACCCGCTCGCGCACCTGCGCCTGCGCTGACGGCGCTTCGGCCGGAGCCGACCACGCGTCGACCCCGTCCGTGCGCAGGACCACCACCACCGCGAAGGTCATCAGGAGCGCGCCGGTTAGGGCGAAGACGATGAGCTGGCGGGAACTCACTTCCGGCGGGAGTCTAGCGTCCTGCGAGGCACCTGGCCCACCGGGTTGCTCGACCGGGAGCGCGTGGGCAGCCTGACAAAGGAGGAGGACGGGCATGGGCGGCGGGGAACGCACCATCTTCATCACCGGCGCGACCGGCGGCCTCGGTCGCGGGCTCGCGCACGAGCTCAGCACGCGCCCCGGGCGCCTCATCCTGCACGGGCGCGATGCGGAGAAGCTCGCCGCCCTCCGCTCCGAGCTGGCGGATGCAAGGGCACGGATCGACACCGTTCAGGCCGACCTCTCGGAGCAGGCGCAGGTGCACCGGCTCGCGGAGGATGTGGCGGGACTCACCGACCACCTGACCGTGCTGGTCAACAACGCAGGCGTGGGGCCGGGGCGGGGGGACCAACGAGAGCTCTCCCCCGATGGCGCCGAGCTGCGCCTCGCGGTCAATCACCTCGCGCCCTTCGCCCTGTCGATCCGGTTGCTGCCGCTGCTGCGGAAGGGCGCGCCGAGCCGGATCGTCAACGTCGCCTCCGGTGCCCAGGAAGCCCTGGACTTCGACGACCTGCACCTGGAGAAGGGCTACTCCGGGCGCCGGGCCTACTCGCAGAGCAAGCTCGCGCTGATCACCACCGGCTTCGTCCTCGCCGAGCACCTGCCCGCCGAGCAGGTCACGGTCAACAGCCTCCACCCGGCCAGCCTCATGCCCACCGCGATGGTGAAGGAGGCGTGGGGCTACACCATGGACTCGCTCGAGACCGGCATCGCGGCGACGCTGCACCTGATCGAATCCCCGGACGTTGCAGGCGTGACCGGCGCCTACTTCTCCGGCACGCAGCAGACAGAGGCGCGGCCCCAGGCCTACGACCCCGAGGCCCGCCGGAGGCTGTGGGCCGTGAGCGAAGAGCTGACCCGCACGCGGCTGTAGGGGCTAGAGCCGCTCGAGGCCGGCAGGGCGAGCGGGTGAAGCGACGGCCGTGCTAAGCGGCGGCTCATGAACGGTGGCCAACTCCTGGCGTGGCTGGAGGTCTCGCTGCCCTTCGTGGTCCGCGCCCTCGTCGCCGGAGCCGCGGGTGCGCTGGTGGGGATGCTGCTCTGCATTCCCTTGCTGGTGCTGATCCGCAGGCGCCGTTGGCTCAAGCGAGGGCCGCGGGCATGGGACCTCGCCACCTTGCTGGTCTACCCCTATCTCATCGTCTGCTTCATGGGCGCTGGCGTGGCATTCGGCGTGATCCGCGAAGGACATCAGCAGTCGCGCGCGCTCGTGCAGGGGACGCTCTCTCCGCTGGCGAGGTCGAACCTCCCGGCGATGAAGCAGTGGCTGACCGAGAGGGTGGACTGGAGCGGCGCGCGCGACTTCTCCCTCGACGAGGCGACGCACCGGGTGCTCTCCACGCTGTACATCCCGCCGGCGTCGGACGCGTGGTTCGACAGGCACAAGGCGAGGGCGCTGAACTACCTCACGCTGAACCTCGGCAAGTGGATGGTGACCGCCGGGCTGGGCGTCGTCATGGCCTACGGCGCCGGGCGGGCGGGCGATTCGCTCGGCCTCAGCGAGGAGACGGTCCGCTTCTCCGTGGACGTGATCCGCCGGATGGACCTGTCGCGCGTCGACGACAACTTCTTCCAGATCCTCGAGCGCGCGGTCCTCGATCACGTCGCCGCCGCGTTCGGCGGGCTCTACCTCCAGGTGGCGCTCACGCTCGGGCTGCTCCTGCTGATCCCGGTGGTGGAGGCGCTCCTCTACTTCCATTGGTTCGAGCGGCGCCCGAAGGTGAAGGCCGTGATGGGCTGATACGGTGACCTGCGTGTCCGACCTGCCGAGCTGGTGGATCCCGCTTGTTCAGCCTCCCGAGCAGACAATCGACGAGTTGCGAGGCCAGCTTCGTACCGGGGAGCTGGGCGTGGAGGTGCGCTCCTCTTCGACTCCGGACGGCGTCTCCTTCGACTTCGGGGAGCTCGGCACGCTTCGCGTCCGGCTGGCTGCCGAAGCACAGGAAGAGGTCCACTTCGAGTCCCTGGTCGACGTCGAGTCGCGGATCGTGTCGTCGCAGCCGGACCTCCTGAACGAGGAGCTCGGGTTCGAAGCGCCGATCTGGTCTGCCTGGATCACCGCCCTGGCCGGCCAACCCGGCACGTCCGAAGTGATGATGGGGACTGCTGGCCCCTGGCTCCTCTCGACCGGATCCGCCGGGAGTCCTCCTCATTACGTGCCCCTGCTGCACGCGACGGAGTGGACGAGGCGCCTGCCCGCGCACGATCCGTCGTGGTTGTGGGAGGACGGAATACGGCGCATCCGGCTCGGGCCGGTGAAGGGCATCGCGTGTGGCGGACCGAACCTCCTGTTCCTTCGCGATGAAGGCGGGTGGCGGGAGGCGCAGACGCGGGTACCTGTCCGCGCATCCTTCTGCGACGCGCTCGAGCTCGACGGGGAGCTGTGGCTTCTCACCGAAGCGGGCGATCTCTGGCGCTGCAGCAACGGGCTGACCAGACGCGTCGTGACGGGGAACGAGCGCGACATCTGCTCGGAGGACGAGCGGTTCGATCTGTGCCGCTTCGGCTCCGGCCTTGCTGCAGCAAACGGCGCGGCAGGGGTTCACTTCTGGGACCGCGAGCGCCTCCAGTTCCTCGCGCCTCCGGGCCTTGACGACGCGGTGCGATGGCTGGCCTCACCGAGCCCGCAGGAGCTGTGGCTTGCCACCGAAAGTCGGCTCTTCGTCGGCGATGGCAAACATTGGTTCGAGCCCACGCTGCCCGCCGCCGGCTCCATCTTGATGACAGGCCTGTGCGCGGACCCCACCGGTGGAGTCTGGGCCACGGGCAGCGACGACCAGTCGAGACCGTTGCTCCTCCGCGCGACGGTGGCGCAAGGCGTCCGGCGGGTGGCGTTGCGCGCGCCGGAAGAGCAGCCACCCTTCGCCCTCTCCACGCCGAGCCCGCACCGAGGTGGAGTGGTGGCCGCGGCGGGGGAGCAGTTCCTCACCCATCGCCCGTCAGGTCGCGGTACCTCGCTCAGCTTCAGGATGGGCGGCGACATGCGGGGACTGGCCGCCCTGGCGCGGCTGTCCCGCATGATCGACGCGTTCGTACAGGAACGTCACGGCTGGCAGGAGCGCTGACCGGGCCCTAATGGAGCTGAAGCCTGTCGATCACCCGGTACGACCCGGGCGGCAGGTTCGACGGCGGAGGTGTCGGGTGGCTCGAGGGCTTCGGTGGCGCCAACACCTCGACCTCACCGCTCGACGGCTGCGCGTACAGACTGAAGCGGCCGACATCGCCCTCGCACGCCAGCTCGGCCGTGGAGAACCAGGCCCGCCCGAAGCGGACGGAGCCGAGCCACTCCGGGCACCCATCCACGAGCTGGATGGGCGTGCCGTCGACGAGCACCCGCCCCGAGAGCGTGCGCAGGACGAGGTCGAAGTCGTGCCGCATCGGTCCCTCCACGACGAGCGGCGGAAGGTCGAACCCGCCGGGCTGGAGCGGTAGGCCCAGGGCCTGAAGGTGCTCGGGGTGGAGCGTGAGGAGGGCCCGGTAGCTCCCCGGGAAGAGCGAGAGCGTGAGGTCCTGCGCCAGCTCGCCACACGGGACGACGATGTTCTCCGACTTCCCGTTGCCGGTCAGCCAGACCTTCGCGCCCCATCCGGCCTCGCCGCAGTCCGCTGGCACCGGCAGTGACGCGCCGTTCAAGCGCACACCGGCCGTCACCTCATGCCGCGCCCACGGTTGGTCCACGACGATCTTCTCCGTCTGCGCGTCCACGACGACGCCCGGCGTCACCTGCGATTCCCAGACGAGGGTGAAGCCGTCTTCGTGAAGCGCCGCGCGGCTCACGGTGACCTCGTAGGTTCCTTCGTACACCTCCAGTCCGGAGACGCTGAACGCGCCATCGCAGGAGATGGCGGTGCCGAACTCCGCTCCGGTCGTCTCGTGGCGAAACCCGATCCCGCCCGAGTCGAGGTACCGCGGGTTCAGGTCGCAGCGCTCGGACGTCGCCTGCGCCAACTGCCCATCCACCCATGCCTCCACGTTCACCTTCCGCGTCCGGAGGTCGAAGGTGACGTCCGCTCGCGGCTGCGTCACGTCCAGCAATCCGGTCGGCGACCACGGCTCCGAAGGCAGTGAAGACGTGGGGCCGGTTCCACGGTTCAGGCCGCTCACCGTCACCCGGTAGCGGCCGGGGAAGACGTTCGTCGTGAGCGAGAACGCCGGGTCGTCGCACGGGAGCTGCAGCCGATGCTGATGCCCGCTGTCCGCATCGGTGAGGATGACGTCCGCTGCGCGCGTGCGCGGGTCGGCCGACGCGTCGCAGGCGGGCAGCAGCGCCGGCGTCTCCCCGTTGAGCAGCACGTTGAAGGTCAACGGCACCGACGGCACGTCGAGCACGAGGCCCTGGAGGTCGCCGCCCACCGTCAGCGCCTCGTGGGTCACGAAGTCGCGGACTGGAAGGTAGATGCCCCAGTCGAAGCCCCGGTCGTAGTGGAGCGGCCCATCCGCGAGCGCCACGTCCACGGTCCACTGCGAGCCGTAGACATGCGCGACGAAGTCGAAGGTGGGCGCATCGCACGGGATGGTGACGACGAACTTCTGCCACGCGTCCTCCCGGTGGAAGCGGATCACCGCGGCGCTTCCCTGCTCGGTGCAGGCCACGGGGTCGACCACCGGTGGCCGGCCGTTGCGCAGCACCGTCCCGCGCACTTCGAAGAGCCTGAAGTCGGCGACCACGGACTTTGCCGCTTCGCTCGCGGAGATGAAGGCGCTGAACGGTGGCAGCGGGAGGTTCGTGGCCCGCGGGACGTCCTCCTCGAAAGGCGAGGACGCAGCCACCCGCGCGTCCTGGACGACCACCTCGTAGCTCCCGCGCGGAAGCCGCAGCGAGACCTCGAAGTCCACCGAGTCGCACGGGATGGAGGCGACGCGCGTGTACTCCCTCTCCCTCGAATGCGCGGTCACCTTCACCGCTTGCCCGTCGGAGAGACAGCTCACCACCTGCGGCAGGGCTCCCTCGTTCCGGACGCGGACCGTCAGCTCCGTGGTCTCGACGTTCAGGATGAGCTCCTCACCGGGCTCGGCGACGCACACGCCTTCGTCGTTGCAGACGTGGTTCAGCGGGCAGCCCAGCGCACACGCGCCTTCCGGCAACGTGATGCCCCCATCGTCTCCCGTTCCGGCGTCCGCGGGTCCCTCGGGCGGAACGTCCACCTCAGGAGGGGACCAGCAGGCGAGAAGGACCGCCCCGAACAGCGCGACGGACAACGGCAGGAGTTTGCGGACGGTCATGAGATCCACCACACGAGGACACAGCGAGAGTTTCCAGCCCACACGTCATCCCTCCGCGAGCCGCTCCAGCGCCCGTCCCAGATCTGCCAGGGCCCGGTGACGAAGCGCATAGACGCGCAGCCGCGAGCGCTGCTCCACCTCGACGAGGCCCGCTTCGCGAAGGACGCGCAGATGCCGCGAGACGAACGGCTGCGGCAGGCCGAGCGCCTCGCAGATCCCGCTCACGGGCGACGGTTCTTCCCGGAGGAAATCGACGATGCGCAGTCGGGTCGGGTCGGCGAGGGCGGCGAACGCACGGATCACCCGCGCACTATGCCCGCCCGCATACATGCGCGAAAACGCATGTGATTTCGAAGACCCAAACCCCCGTCACGACTGGGGATTCTGGCGACGGGGTTCCACTCTGGAGGGGACCCGGAAAGTCTTTGCGGACACTCCGAAAGTCTCTGCGGGGTGGCGGAGTGCGACCCGCGCGTGCCGGAAGGTCCCTCCGGGGAGGCGGAAGCTCGCGGCGGGGCGGGAGAAGGCGACATGCGCGTGGCGGAGTGCGACCCGCGCGTGCCGGAAGGTCGTTCCGCCGTGGCAGAAGCCGTCGGCATCGAGGGGGAAGTCTTCGTCCGGGACTCCGAAGCCGTTTGCATCGAGGCGGAAGGTCACAGCGGGGTGTCGGAAAGCCGCGCGCGTGGATCCGAAGGGGGTGTGTCCGAAATCAGGTGTACGGCTCGAGCAGCTCTACACGGAGCACTCATGTCGAAGGCCAAGGAGTCGTTGAAGTTGGAGCACCTCGCCGAGCCGAGGGAGGAGAGCCAGCGGCCGCAGAAGCGCATCCCCAGGGAGCTCATCGAGCAGCTCTTCGCTGCCGCCGGTGGTCCCGATGGTCTAACGGGCCCCGGGGGGCCTGCTCAAGGACGCGGTCTTGATGCGGAGATGGCGCACCACCTCGGCTACGAGCGAGGCGAGGAGCCAGCGGAGGACCAGTCCAATCGCCGCAACGGCGACCGCATCAAGCGCGTGCGGACCGACCGCGGCGAGCTCGAGGTCGAGGTCCCGAGGACCGCGACGGGTCCTTCGAGCCGAAGCTCATCGCCAAGCACCAGTGCTCCTTCGATGGTCCCGCTGTACTCGCGCGGGATGAGCACGCGCGACATCCAGCGGCACCTGCAAGAGCTCTACGGCGTCGATGTGAGCCCTGACCTCATCAGCCGGGTGACCGACGCTGTCATCGACGAGATGAAGGAGTGGCAGTCCCGCGCGCTCGAAGCGGTCCACCCCATCGTCTACATCGACGCGCTGGTGGTGAAGATCCGTGACCAGGGGAGGGTGGGAGATGCGTCAGCGGGCGAACCGGTCAGCATGAACACCAGGGCCCAGAAGCGGGGGTTGATCGCCGTCGGCGGACATGGACGACGTGCGTCGATGGCGGAGTCGATCCGACGTCGGTCAGGCACCGGCTGCTGAAGGGGGCGCTCGGAACTGCACCCATCGGCGGCCGGGGGCCTGCCCGGCCGCGACGAAAAGAGGGCTGCCTGGGACACTGAGTGGCGGTGTCATGAATGGGGGTGGTTTCCGAGTGATTACGAGGGCTTCTGTGACACCGAGAAGTGCTGTCCCAGACAGGCATGTTTTCGGCCGCCCGGAGCCGCGGACTGAACCCGGGGGCAGGTAGAGCACCACGGGGCGCACCCCCTGCTCCATTCGCGCAGGCTGGCCGGATCACGCGCGACCGCATCCCAGTTCCAACTGCTCGGGCCGTGCACCAGTCCCTACCAGGGCGGGGCCGGCCGGTGGCGCATGGCGGCGACGAGCAATCCGGTCACCGCGCTGGGAGCCGCCTGCAGCGCGTCCGCTACCGCTGAGCCGCGTGCCCCCATGACGACCCAGCGGTGACGAACGAGCCAATCAGCAGGGCGCTCCGGCCGGCTCCGCACGGCGCTCATGCATCACGAGCAAGC
>CAZCWA010000092.1:0-13729 GCA_964502265.1 uncultured Myxococcaceae bacterium
GGTTCCACCCAGCGGGCGTGTTCTCGCCGGCGCTGGGGGCGCAGGGGCCGCACGCGCAGACGATCCTCGGCTCGCTGCTCCGGCCTTCCCGGCAGGTGCCCGCGCACAGGGAGCGGTGGACCACGCCGGATGGGGACTTCCTCGATGTCGATCACGTGCAGGCGCCCGCAGATGCGCCGCACGTGCTGGTGCTGCACGGATTGGAGGGCTCCTCGCGCGCCGGCTACGTGCTGGAGACCCTGCGCGGGATAGGCCAGCGCGGCTGGGGCGCCGTGGCGCTGAACTTCCGCTCCTGCAGCGGCGAGCCCAACGTCCATGCCCGCTCCTACAACTCGGGCGATCCCACCGACGCGCTCTTCACCCTCGCCCAGATGCGCGAGCGGCTCGGGATCACGGGGCCCCTCTTCGGCGTCGGGTTCTCGCTCGGGGGCAGCGTGCTCTTGAACCTCGTGGCGAAGACGGGGGAGGCGTGTCCCCTCGATGGCGCGGCGGCGGTGAGCGTGCCCTTCGACCTGAGCCGGTGCGCGGACCTGCTCGACCACGGGCCCGGGCTGACCTTCATCTACAAGCGCATGTTCCTCGCGTCGTTGAAGGCCAAGGCGCTGGGGCGGACGAAGGCGGAGGGTGGGGCGGTGCTCGATGCCTCCCGGATCCGCGCGGCCCACACCATCCGCGCCTTCGACGACGCGGTCACAGCGCCCCTCTTCGGCTACGCCAGCGCCGAGGACTACTACGCGGACTGCTCCACCGCGCCCAAGCTCCACCGGATCGTCACCCCCACCGTGCTCGTCACCGCCGACGACGATCCCATCGCGCCCGCCGCGTGCCTGCCCGATGACGTGGGGGACAACCCGTGGCTGTCGGTCGTTCGCGCCTCGCGCGGTGGACACGTGGGCTTCATCGCCGGATCGCTCCGGCGGCCCACGTGGTGGGGCGAGGGCCAGGCGCTCGCGTACTTCGATCACCTGCTCGCGTCCACGCCCGGGTCCGGAAGTTGACCCGTCGACCTCCGCTGCTACCGTCCGCCGCCGTGGCTCCCGATCGCTCCATCGACGGCTGGAAGGTGTGGTGAGCCGCTTCACCCTCGGCAGTCTCTGCGCCCTCGCGGCGCTCCTTGCCTCGTCGACGCCCGCCTCCGCGCAGTCGCTGGAGGGCTCCGGGCGGGTCACGCTCACCGGCGGCTGGCGGGTCACCCACAACGAGCACTTCCGTGAGCGCGCCGAGGCCGCGGGCTTCACCCTCACGCCGTCGCCGGGCGGGCCCCAGGCGGTGGGCACCTTCGCCTACGCGGCGACCTCCTCTCTGGAGGTGGCCATCGATCTCTTCGCCGGCGCCGAGCGCCTGCGGCTCTCAGGCGGCGTGGACCCCGTCACCAGCGCCACCTACGGCGCGCTGATCGGCTTTCGCACCTTCTGGCCGCTGGGGGATGCGGGCAACGTCATCCCCAACGCGGGCCTGGCGCTGGGCCCCGCGCTCGCGTGGACCACCGGCGGACCGGAGGGCGGGACCCACGAGCGGATCGTGACCGCCTACGCGGCCAGCGCCGGTCTCACCTGGAGGCTGACGGACACCTTCGGCCTGGCGCTGGACGTGCGCTACCTCGTCGCGCGCGGGGTGGTGCGGGGGATCTCCGGGGTGAATGCCGGCGGCCTGTGGGCCGGCATCGGCGCGACCTGGTTCTTCGCCGGCGAGCCGTCCCGGCGCGGGGCGATCCGATGAGCGAGCGCCCCCTCAACGAACACGCCTGCCCAGCATGCGTCCCGCCCGGCGATCTGCGCCGGGGAAAGGATTCGTGCAGCGCGGAGGTTGTGGGCCGGTAACCCACTTCGCTCCGGAGAATCCTGCGTGGCGCGTCCCCACAGTGAAGTCAGCGAGCCCAAGAGAGTCATGCCCGAGCCCAGAAACGACATGGATAAAGAGCTTGGTGAGATCAAGCGCGAGGTGATCGAGAGCCGCAACCTCGTCATCAAGACCGACAACCTCCTCAAGGGCCTGCACGCCGAGCTGAAGGCGGTGGGCAAGAAGCAGGAGGAGTTCGAGAAGCGGAAGCTCATCTCCTCCGGCGTCGCCTACGTGCTCTTCGCCGCGCTCTGCGTGGCGGGGGTGGTGGCGATCACCTCGGCCCGCGGGGCGTCGATCAGCGGCGAGCGCGAGCGCTTCGAGAAGACCATCGCCGAGCTCTCCGGAAAGATGGAGCAGCAGCAGGCCGAGCTCAACGCGCGCCGCGCGGTCGCCACCGAGGCCTTCGAGGTCTACCGGATGATGACCGAGCGCCCCGGTGACGAGCGGCTGGCCGGCGTCGAGGCGTGGGCGAAGATGGACACCGAGAAGCTCACCCCGCTGGAGCGCACGGCGCTGAAGGATCGCGCCGAGGGCCTGCGGGTGGAGGTCGGCCAGGCCTCCTTCGAGCGCGGGAAGATCTCCTTCCGCCGCAACGACATGCAGACGGTGGTGAAGGAGATGACCCGCTTCCTCGCCATGAACCCGTCGCCGCAGGACGCGGCGGACGCCTCGTTCTACCTGGGCGTGGCCCACAACCAGCTCCGGCAGCACGAGCTGGCGGTGCAGCACCTCTCCAACTTCGTGAACCAGGACCGCAAGGCCAAGAACCGCGACTACGCCATGCTGCTGCTCGCGCAGTCCTACGAGCAGACCGGCGCGCACGAGAAGGCGATGCAGACCGCCACCGACGCGGTCACCCAGCACCCCGCCTCCGAGTTCATTCCGCAGCTCCGCAGCCGCCTCTCCAGCGCCCGCCGCGCGCTCGCCGCCCAGGGCGGGACCACGATGCCGGCCGCTGCGCCCGCCGCCGCCGAGTAGAGCACCCCAGGCAAGGCAGCACGCCCGCTCCCTTCCACCGCCGCGTGGAGGGGAGCGTTCTTGCGTAGGGGGGAGGGGGCAGGTAGACCCCCGGCCCGTGGCCACCCCGAAGACCGATCCCAAAGATCCGCGCTTCCGCCGCTACCGCGTGGCCGCCTACAGCGTCTACCTGGTGGTGGTGACCGTCTTCAGCGTCGGGATCATCGCCAGCGTGTTCCGCTCCGTGGTGGACATGAGCCCCAAGCGCCCCCGGGCCAGCGAGGGGATCCTCACCCCGCAGGAGTGCGCGCAGGGACTCGAAGGGCTGTGGAACCGGCTCGAGGCCGAGCGCCGGCAGTGGAGCGAGACCCAGCCCGCCCACGGCGCCGACGACCGCTACACCGTCTTCCGGATGGAGTGGATGCGCGAGCTGCGCGAGCTGGAGGGCAAGTGCGCGGTGGACGCGCGCGCCCGCGCCGGGCTCAAGACCGCCTTCCGCCGCCTGGAGGAGGTCCAGGACGCCTACACCGTCAACGCGGCCCAGTACGCCGGGCACAGCGGGCCGCGGGTGGACGGCTTCCACCAGGCGCTCGAGGCCGCGAAGCAGGGACGCGACGCGGCGGACGAGTAGGCCGTTTCTTCGCGCTAGTTGTTCGAGCCCGAAGTCCGGGCGCGCTGGCTGGCGGGAGAGCGGGGGATCTTCAGCTCGCGCAGCAGCTCGTCCGCGTCGTCCACCATGTCCAGCAGCCAGAGCATGTAGCGCACGTCCGCGTTCACGTTCCGGGCGATGTCCGGGTTGTAGCCGAAGTCGTTGGCCACGTTCTCCCAGACCCGGTCGAAGTTCACCCCCACGAGCTGACCGCGCGCGTTCACGGTGGGGCTTCCCGAGTTGCCCCCGGTGGTGTCGCCGTCGGAGAGGAAGTTCACCGGGATGTCCTTCAGGTGGGCCGAGAGCCAGCGCCCGTAGCGCTTCTGCGACGCCGCGGTGCGGATCTTCTCCTCCGCGTCGAAGGGCGGCTGCCCGGTGTGCTTGGCGAGCATCCCGGTGAGGGTGGTCTGCGGCGTGTAGAAGACCCCGTCCGCCGGCGAGTAGCCCTTCACCCGCGCGAAGCTCACCCGCAGGGTGCCGTTGGCGTCGGGATCCACCGGCTTGCCCGCGTGCGCGATCACCAGCGCCCGCCACGAAGGCCGCAGCCGCGAGATGGCGCCCTCCAGCCGGTCCAGCCGCTCGCGCCGCGCGGTCACCTCGTCCGCCAGCGCGAAGCCGAGATCCACGAGCGGGTCCTTGCGCGCGCGGAGCTGGGCCTCGGTCTCCTCGAACATCTTCAGGCGCTCGTTCAGGTCCAGCACCTCCGACTGCGCGTAGAGCCGGTCCAACGCGGCGGGCAGCTCCTTCGCCGGGAGGCTCCCGAACGCCTTGTCGAGGGCGGGGATGCGCTGGTTCTTCGGCAGGGCCAGCGCCTTCTGGATGAGGGAGAGGGTCACCGCGCGGTCGGCGGGGACGAAGAGCCGCTTCTGCTCGCGCTCGAGCGACTCGCGCACCCGCGGGAGGTTGCGGTCCATGAAGGTGGGCTCGCGCTCGAGGTCCGGCTTCGCCCGCTCGCGCGCGGTGCGCACCAGGGTGGTGGGCAGGGCCAGCGCGCGGCTCACCATCAGCGAGGTGGTGCCGATGTGGTCGAGCAGGAAGTCGCGCTCGAAGGTGGCCGACTCCTTCCGGGTGAGGTCCTCCAGCTCCTGCCGGGCCTGCAGCGCGCCCTCGTTGCCGCGGCGCTTCTTCGCCCAGGCGATGACCGCCTCCTCGTGGGCGCGGCGCTTCTCCAGCAGGCTTCCGCGCGCGAAGCCGGCGAGCTGCCCTTCGGCGTTCTTGCGCCGGTTGGAGAGCGACTTCACCGTGTCCGCCACCGCGATGGACGCCGCCGGATCACCCGAGGCCTGGGCGGCGCCCTCCATCAGCCGGATCCACTCCGCGTAGATCGTGTTCCGCGCGGGGAAGACCCCGTCCACGTAGCCCTCGACCTCGGCGGCGATCAGCGCGCGGTAGGTCCGGCCCGGGTAGCCGAGCACCATCACGAAGTCGTCCGGCTTCACCCCGTCCGCGCTGATGGGGAAGAAGTGCTGCGGGCGGTAGGGGACGTTCTCCTTCGCAAAGGTCGCGCTCTGGCCGTCGGTGCCCACGTACGCGCGGGCGATGGCGAAGTCCCCCGAGTGCCGGGGCCACTGCCAGTTGTCGATCTCGCCGCCGTACGAGCCCACGCTCCCCGGCGGCGCCCACACCAGCCGGATGTCCGAGAGCTCGAGGGTGTCCACCAGGGTGAACCACAGCCCGCCGTCGAAGCTGTTCACCGAGCAGCGGGTGGCGGGCCGCTTTTCGCACTCGGCCACCAGCTCCTTGCTCTTCCGCTCGATCGCCGCGTGCCGCTGCAGGTCGTCCGCGCCCTGCGGCACCGCCGCCAATAGCTCCTTCGTCACGTCGGTGAACTTGCGCGGCACCCGCACCCGCGCGCTCATCCCCGGCAGCTCCTCGTCCTTCGTCCGTGCGAGGAAACCGTCCTTCATCAGGTCCCGCTCCGGGGTGGAGTGCTGCTGGAGCATGGAGAAGAGGCAGTGGTGGTTGGTCACCAGCAGGCCGTCCTCGGAGACGAAGCCGGCCGAGCAGCCGTTGATCCACACCGCGCCCGCGAGCAGGCCGGTCCCCTTGTTCGGATCCCAGAGCCTGCGTGCGGGGAGCTGCAGCCCGAAGGCGCGGAGCTGCTTGTCGCCCAGCTCCAGCACCTGCTGCGGCGTCCACTTGCCTTCGTACGCGGGCGCGGAGAGGGGCAGGGCGGTGGTGCACAGCCCGAGTGCCAGCACGGGGCCGAGGAGCGTCTTCTTCCGAATGAGGGCGCGCGTCATGCGCTCCCTGTAGCAGACGATTCAGCGGGTCGGCAGCACGACCTGATAGTGCCCGCTCACGTCCGCGGTGGTCTCCGCCAGCAGCAGCGCGGACTTCTTGCCGCCGTGGGTGACCACCCGGAAGAACTTCACCGAGGCGTACGGCGCGGGCGCGATCTCGGGCTGCACCAACCGGCGCGGAACGGCGCTGATGCTGCCGGTCACGGTGCGGCCGCGCGAGAGCGTGAAGGCCGGGAGGTCCACCGTCTGCAGATGCTCTGCGGCGGCGTCCAGCTCCGCGCGGACGGTCACCAGCCGGCTCACCCGCGGGTGCGCGTTCCGGGGGAGGAAGTCCAACCGGTAGGTGGCGGGATCGAGCAGCAGGGTGAAGCGGCCCTGCTCGTCGGTCACCGTGTCGGTGGTTCCGGAGGGCAGAGGCGAGGTGTCCACGGCCTCGAAGGGGACGGCGAACACCGACACCCCGCGCGCAGGCTCACCCTCCGGCAGGTGGAGCACCCCGGTGACCGTCAGCTTGTCCGGCGCGCGCAGGTCCCCGAGCTCGCCGCCCTCGCCCCGGATCTCCACCGGCTGGCGGAGCACGCCGCTGACCCCGCTCGACTGCGGCGCGACCCAGACGTCCAGCTTCCCGTCCTTCGCCGAAGGGAGCGTCTGCAATTCGAAGCGCCCCTCCGCGTCCGTCTCCACCGTGTCCGTCTTGTAGCGGCCGCCGCCTTCGACCTCGCCCTCGATGAAGACGGTGGCGCGCCCCAGCGGCCGTCCGTCCGAGGCCACCGCGCGGCCCCTCACCCGGACCGGCGCGCCGAACTCGCCCAGCTCCAGGGGCTCGGTGAGCTTCTCGCCCAGGGGCACGAGGAAGGTCTTGGTGGGCACGATGGACATCGCGTCCCGGGGGGTGGCGCGCAGCTCGATCCACTCGGTGCCCCCCGGCGGGTCCATGTAGAGGAAGAAGTCTCCGGTGGCGCCCGCGTGGCCCGAGCTCACCGGCACCCGCTGCGAGAGCGCGCGGCCGCTCACCGCGTCGAACGCCTGGATCTCCATCGCCCCGGCCTTCACCGGCAGCGCCGGCTCCGCGGTGAGCAGCAGCCGGCCGTCCAGCCGCACCAGGCTCTCGAACGAGGGGAGGGTGATCTCCACGAACTCGCTGTCCCCCGGTTGGACCTCGAGGCCGGTCTGGTACGAGGGCGCGTAGAGCGTGTCGCTGCTGGGGGTGGCGGTGAGCGCGTAGCGCCCGGTGGGCATGAAGAACTGGAAGGCGCCGCGGTCCGGGGTGAGGCGGTAGGTGAGCGAGCGGCGCTGGCCGGGGATGACCAGGCTCTCGCCGGAGACGCGGAAGGTGACCTCCTGGGTGTAGCCCACCACGCCGCCCCCGCCCGGCGACTGCGCCTGCACCACGCCCTGGATCACCGCCGGCTGCTGCACCGGGAAGTTCTGGGTGGCCTCCAGCCGCTCCAGCGCGAAGTCCTGCGCGAGGTGCCCGTTGACCGCGTTGACGGTGATCTCCACCGCCACGTTCCGGTCCGGCTCGCCGCACCCGTCGGTGAAGCAGACCTCGTTGGGGCCGCACTCGTTGTCCGAGGAGCAGAAGGAGACCGACGTCGTCTCCGGGCCGAAGGTGCACGCCCCGCCGAGCAATGCGCTGAAGAGGGCGAGCGAGAGAAGGAGGGGGCGGACGGTCACGGGAACTCTCCCGGCGCCGCGCAGTCACCCGCTTCCATCCGCACCGTCCACGAGTAGTAGGCGGCGAAGCGGGGGTTGATCCCCCCGTCCGTTCCCGGGATGGGCTCGCCCCGGGGGATGCTGCCGGGGACGTCATCTCCGAGCAGGCGCCCGTCCGCGACCATGAACTGCACGTGGTAGAGGCCCGGCTGGGACAGGTCGTTGACCACCTGCTTCTTGAAGTCGATCCGCTCCGGCTCCCGCCGCGCCTGGCCGGTGTTGCGCAGGTAGCCGGCGATCATCCGCAACCGCTCCCAGCGCGGCTCGATCCGGGTGACGTACCAGCGGAACTCCAGCTCGTCGTCGACGTCCGGATCCTCCGCCACCGCCTCGAACCACACCTCGCAGTCCGCGCCGGTCTGCAGCTCCACGTAGTCGCCGAACTTGCCCGAGGCGAGCGCCTTGTCCGACACGATCCACGGCGCGCGGTTGAGCTGGAGCAGCCCGTCGATCACGCCGTCGTCCTGCTGCGCCAGGCAGCCGGCCGAACCGACGGTGATGGACGCGCCCGCACAGATCATCGCCCCGTGGCGTAGCAACGCCCTTGCCAGCCGCCGAGGGCGCGCAAGTACCCGTAGGGACTGGCCTTTCTGGCAGTCCAGAGCGGTTGCGGGAGCGCGGCGATGTGCCGAACGCGACATGGACGTCAGTGCCTCCTTCCTGCTCGCCGGTCAGGCCTCGTCGGGGTACTCGCCCTCGTCGGGGCCGAGCTTCCTGCCCGTCCGCTCGGCCTCCAGCTTCTCGAGGTGGCGGAAGATGGTGCGGGGATCGACGCCGAGGTCCTTGGCGGTCTTGGTCCGGTTGCCGTTGTTCCGCTCCAGCACCTCGTTGATGTACCGCTTCTGGAACTCCTCCTTGGCCTGCGCGAGCGGCATGATCGGGTCGAGGTTCTCGGGCTTCAGATCGAGATCGTCCGGCCCGAGCAGCGGCTTGTCCGCGAGCACCACCGCCTTCTTCAAGCGGTTCTCCAATTCGCGGATGTTGCCCGGCCAGGCGTACTTCTTCATCGCGATCACCGCCGCGGGGGTGAAGCCGCGCGCCTTCGCGTTGAACTCGGTGGCGTACTTCTGGAGGAAGAACTTGCCCAGCACCGCGAGGTCCTCGCCGCGCTCGCGCAAAGGCGGCAGGCGCAGGTTGACCACGTTGAGGCGGTAGTAGAGGTCCTCGCGGAAGGCGCCCTTCTTCACCTCCTCCTCGAGCACGCGGTTGGTGGCGGTGACCACGCGGATGTCCACCGGCTCGCCGCGGTTGTCGCCGACCTTGTAGACGACCTTCTCTTGAAGGGCCCGGAGCAGCTTCACCTGGAGCTGCAGGGGCATCTCGCCGATCTCGTCGAGGAAGAGGGTGCCGCCGATCGCCGCCTGGAACTTGCCGGGCTTGGTGGCCACCGCGCCGGTGAAGGCGCCCTTCACGTGGCCGAACAGCTCGCTCTCCAGCAGGTTCTCGGGGATGGCGCCGCAGTTGATGGTGATGAACGGGCCCTTCACGCGCGGGGAGCGGCGGTGGATCTCGCGGGCGATGAGCTCCTTGCCGGTGCCGGTCTCGCCGGTGATCAGCACCGAGATGTCCGTCTGCGAGATCTTGTCGATCCGCTTGTAGACCTCGACCATCCCCTGGCAGGTGCCCACGATGTCGCCGTAGCGGGTGTCCTCGAGGCGCTTGCGCAGCTCGGTGTTGTCGAGCTTGAGCTCGTTCACCAGCATCGCGTTCTGCAGCAGCAACGAGGCCTGCGAGGCGAACACGGTGAGCACGTCCAGAGAGCGCGGCTCGAAGCGGTTCACCAGCCGGTCGTTGCCCACGTAGATGAGGCCGAAGAGCTGGCCCCGGTACATCAGGGGCGCGCACATCACCGAGAGCAGCTTGAGGTTCACCACCGATTCGGAGGACTTGAACTCGGGATCGTCGAGCGCGTCCGAGATGATCATCGGCTTCTGGGTGCGGACGACCTTGGCCACGATCGAGTCGCTCACCCGCTCGACGGCGTCCTCGATGTTCTCGCGCGAGACGTTGCGGGCCACCTTCACCCGCAGCTCGTTGTTCTCCATCAGGATGAGGAAGCCCTTGTCCGCGCGGGTGACCTCCACCACCTCGTCCATGAAGGACTCGAGCAGCCGATCGAGGTCGTAGGTGCCCAAAAGCCGCTCGCTGAAGTCGGTGAGCTTCTGGAGCATCGCGAGCTCGCGTCCGGGGACGCCGGGCAATTCCGCGGTGTGCGAGTCCGGGTTGAACGAGTCGCGCCGGGCCTTGCTCTGGATGATCGCCGGCTGGGCGGCCGCGTCGGTGGCCAGCGCGAAGGAGAAGTCGGTCTCGCCGGCGCGGATGAGATCGTTGGGCGCGAGCACGTGCTCGTTGCGCTTCTTGCCGTTCACCTGCACCGGGCCCTCGTGGGAGGCGACCTGGTACTTCGCGCCGTCGAAGACGATGTGGAACGCGTCGGAGGGCGCTGAAGGGTCGTCGATGCAGATGTCGTTGTCGGGAGAGCTGCCCACGGTGGTGATCCGCTTGAGCAGGTTGACGACGCGGACCTTTCCGTTGGGGCTTCGGACGGTGAGGCTGGCCATGGTGTCTCGCTAGAACCGGAGGTGGAAGCCGGCTCCGAGTCCGCCGGCGGTGGGGAAGAGGAAGAGATCGCCGCCGGCCTGGGTGCGCGGCGGCATGGGGACTTCGCGTGGGGGGCGCTCGTCGGGCGGGCCCGGCTGCGGCGTCTCGGCGGGCGGGGTGCGGCGGGGCTGCGGGGGCCTTGCGCCGGGCGCCTCTTCGGGTGGGAGCGGGATCGTGACGGTGGAGGTCTGCACCACCTCGCCCTGATGGTTGTAGAGCGCGTCCGCCACGCCGAAACCGTAGAGCGTGTAGAAGGCGCCGGCGCTGACGTGCTTGGTGAAGACCCACAGGTCGCGCTCGCGCTCGCGCTCCCGGGGGATGCCGCGGCGGCGCATCGGGATCTGCCCGGTGGCGGTGTCCACCATGTACTCCTGCTCCACGATCATCGACTCGATCATGAAGTACGCGACGATGGAGGTGACAGCCGCCACGCCCTGGGACGCGGCCACGGCCACGCCCATCCCGTTGCGCTTCTGCTGGAACTGGCCCGCACCGAAGGGGACGAAGTTCACCAGCAAGGATCGCTTCTCCACCTCGCGCACCGTCACCTGCCGCGAGAGCTCCTCCAGCCTGCGCCGCCGCTCCTCGTCCTCGCGCTGACGGCGCGCGCGCTCCTCCGCGTCCTGGCGCAGGCGCTCCGCATCGAGCCGGCGCTGCTGGCGGATGATCTCGAGCTGCGGCTCCAGCTCCGCCTTCACGCCGTTGAAGAGTGCGACCGCCGGAGGGG
The DNA here is from genome assembly GCA_964502265.1 of uncultured Myxococcaceae bacterium. Classification (GTDB taxonomy): domain Bacteria; phylum Myxococcota; class Myxococcia; order Myxococcales; family Myxococcaceae; genus JAFAFL01. Next base: position 10,736 of record CAZCWA010000092.1, read on the forward strand.
CCACGGCGAAGGGATCGAGGCCGAAGTCCGGCTCGAGCCGCAGGAGCACCGTGAAGTGACGGCCGGCGCCCTCCTCGTCGCCGAGGTTGAAGGCGGAGAGGCCGGCGTACTGGTGGAGCCGCACCAGCTCCTCGCGCGAGAGGTTGCCGCGGTCGATGCGGGCGCGCGCGCGGGAGAGCACGGTCTCGTAGTGGCCGTGATCGTAGAGCGAGGTGATCGCCTTGATCTCGGGATCGATCACCACCTCCGCGCCGGGCGCCTCCTGCGCGCGCACCGGCAGCGCGGCGGCGGTGCAGAGGAGGGCTGCGAGCAGCAGCAGCGTGCGGTGGGGGCGGAGGGACCTCATGGCCGGCTGAGCGTCAGCGCCCCCGCTTCGACCTTCGTCTCACCCGGCGCCAGCTCCACCCGGCCGGCCTGCGTCTGGTAGCCGGGGTGGGAGATCTCCCAGCTCACCGCGTGCTTGAGCGTGGTCTGCGTGGGCGTGGCGCGGATCACGAACGGCCGCACCATCGTCTCGGCCACCGTCCGCGTCTCGCCGCGCACCGTCACCCGGGCGTCGCGCGGATGCACCTCGAACGAGAGCTGCGCGGGCAGCGGCTGGACCTGCAGGTTGAAAGGCTCCGCATCGCCCGCCGTGATCGTCACCGTCCGCCGCGTGGTCTCACAGACCGCGCAACCCACCCCGACCGTGTACTCGCCGGGCAACAGCTCCAGCGTGTGCTGCGCGAGCTCCTTCGGCGCCTTGCGGACGCCGTCGATCTCGAGGAACCCGTAGGGGCGCAGGCGGAAGGTCACCTTCACCGGCCGCTCGGAGGGTCTGGCCGCCGCCGGCTCCGCCTTCATCCCGCTCGTCTGCGCGGCCACCGCCTGCACGGGTCGCGGGAGCGGGGGCTCGTCCGGCACGGGCGGCGCGAGGGGCGCGGGCTCGGCGGGTAGTGCCTGAACGGGAGGGGTGGCGGAGACCCTCTCCGGTGCGGTGTCGATGACGACGGGGGCGACGGGCTCCGGGCGCGCGGCGGGCGGAAGGCGCATGGCCCAGTACCCGAGCGCGGAGATGACGGCGATCGCCGCGGCCAGGCCCGAACCCCACACCAGCCGCTGCCTCCACGCGCGGCTTCGCTGCTGCCGCTTGCGCGCCGCGTTCATCTGCGCCAGCAGCTCCAGCGCGCGCGGGTGCTGCGGGTCGAGCGCGAGCACCTGGTTCAGCGCCGCCAGGGCCTTCGCCGGACGCTTCTCGGCCACGAGCGCTTCGCTCCTCGCGATGAGCGCGCCGCACAGCCTCGGCTTGAGCGCCTTCCGGTAGCCCGCGGGATCCGCGAAGAAGGACTGCACCTCCTCGGTGGTCCGTCCAAGGCCCAGCGACTCCAGGTAGTCGTGCAGCGCGGCCGCGAGCTTCGAGGCGTCGGCGTAGCGGGAGCCGGGCTGCCGCGCGAGGCAGGTGGCGATGATCTCCGCGAGGTCGTCCGACACCGTGGGCACGAGCTGCCTCGGATCGTCGTACACCCCGTCGAGGATCTTCTTCAGCGTGGCCGTGGTGTTCGAGGCCACGAACGGCAGCCGCCCGGTGGCGAACTGGTAGAGCATCGTGCCCAGGGAGAAGACGTCCGCCTCGGGGCCGGCCTCTTCGCCTTCGATGATCTCCGGGGCCATGTGCGCGGGCGAGCCCACCAGCGCACCGGTCTGCGTCATCCGGTCGTCGCGGTCGATGATCTTGGCGATGCCGAAGTCCATCAGCTTCACCAGTCCGTCGTCGCGGACCATCACGTTCTCGGGCTTGAGATCGCGGTGGATGACCCCGGCCTCGTGCGCCTGCGCCAGCGCGCCGGCGATCTCGTGCACCACCAGCGCGGCGATCTCGGGAGGCTCGAAGCCCATCGTCTCCGCGTGGTGCCGCAAGGTCTGGCCGCGGATGTACTCGGTGACGATGTACGCGTGGTCCGAGTCCTGCGCGGCGAAGTCGTACACCTCGAGGATGTTCGGGTGGTGCAGCCGCGCCACCGCCTTGGCCTCGCGCGCGAGCCGCCGGCGCGACTCCTCCCGGCCGGCGAGGTGCGCGTGCAGGACCTTCACCGCCACCTCGCGGTCGAGCGCGGTGTCCAGGCCCTTGTAGACAACGCTCATGCCGCCCTGGCCGAGCTGCTCCAGGATCCGGTAGCGACCGATGTGGCGGCCTACGAGGGACATGTCCTTCGCTAATCGTCTCCGAAGCTGGTGCCGAGGCTCTTGGCGAACCGCACCGCGTCGCTTTCGGGGTCGACCTTCCGCTCCTTCATGGACTCCTGCAGGCTCGCCGCGACGATCTGACCGCCCCGCAGCGCCACGAAGTGGTCCCACTGCCCGTCGCGCACGAGGTCCAGCACCTTGCAGCCGTAGTGCGTGGCCAGGAGCCGGTCCGCCGCGGTGGGCCCGCCGCCGCGCTGCAGGTGGCCGAGCACCGTGACCCGGATCTCCGCCTCGATGTGCTTCGCCAGGAGATCCGCCGCGACCTTCCCCGCGCCGCCCAGCCGGACCACGCCGCGCCCGGGCACGTCCTCCGCGCGCTCGAGCACCGCGAGCTGCCCGCCCTCGGGACGCGCGCCCTCGCTGACCACGATGATCGAGAAGGACCGCTTGCGCTGGTGCCGGCGCCGCAGCTTCTCGACGATCGACTCCACCCGGTACGGGATCTCGGGGATGAGGATCACGTCCGCGCCGCCCGCCACGCCCGCGTCCAGCGCGAGGAAGCCCGCGTAGCGGCCCATCACCTCCAGCACCATCACGCGGTCGTGCGACTCGGCGGTGGTGTGCAGCCGGTCCACCGCCTCGGTGCAGATGGCGCGCGCGGTGTCGAAGCCGAAGGTCTGATCGGTGCCGGTGAGATCGTTGTCGATCGTCTTCGGGCAGCCGACGACGTTGAGCCCCTTCTGCGCCAGCCTGTGCGCGATGGAGAGCGTCCCGTCCCCGCCGATGGCGATCAGCCCGTCGAGCCCGAGCTCCTTGTAGCGCTGCACCGCG
>CAZCWA010000093.1:0-5729 GCA_964502265.1 uncultured Myxococcaceae bacterium
CACGACGCAGGTCAAGGCGCCGAAGGTGGCGACCAGCACCCCGAACAGCACCCCGGTGAAGACGGTGAAGAAGAAGCTGCCCGCCTGCGATCCTGCGCTGGAGGCGAAGCCGGCGGATGGACCGAAGACCGAAGCCCCGGGCGAGGCGGCGGAGCTGGCCCGGAAGGAAGACCCGGCGGCCGCGGCGGTCCCGACCGTTGCCCCGCCGCCGCCTGTGGCGCCGTAGCCGGCCGGAAAAACAAAAACCCCCTGCCGAGGCAGGGGGTTCCGAGTGGAGCTAGACGGGATCGAACCGTCGACCTCCTGAATGCCATTCAGGCGCTCTCCCAGCTGAGCTATAGCCCCGGATTCTGCTGCGAACCCCGGCCTGGGAGCCGGTGCCGCGAAAACGCGCCCCTTCTAGCGTTTCTTCCCGCGCGAAGCCAAGGGCTTTGTTGCGGGATCTGACTTCTTCGGGGCCGCCGCCGCGCGCAGCTTCTGGGCCAGCTCAGCCCCCTCCGCGAGCAGATCGCCAATCGCCGAAGCCCGCGCCGCCTGCTTCTGCTCGACCAGCTCCACGCCCTTCACCGCCTGGGCCACCGCCGTCACCTGGGCGGGCAGCTCCATCCGCCCCTTCTTCGCCGCGCTCCAGACCGCCTCGCCCAGGTCCCGGTACGCGCGGTCCAGCTCCCGGGCGAAGACCTCGCCCTGGGCCTTGAGCTCTGCCAGCTCCCCGTGCCGCTGCACCGCCTCCCGCAGCTCGGCGAGCTGCTTCTGCGCCAGGTCCCACGCCTGCTGCAGCTCCTTCAACGCCTGCGCCTGGCTGGCCTCCGTCGTCGAGGGGCGGGCGCTCGGCAGCGGGTTCGGGTTCGCGGGGCGGGTGGGCACGGTGGATTCTCCGTAGCCGCGGGCCCGGCGGGCTGTCAACCCGAGGACCTTCGGCGCAGCCGCGCCGCGAAGAACCCACCCGCGGCGGCGGCGTCCGGCCACACCCGCAGGAACCTCCCCTCCGCGTCGAGCGCCGGGGCGCACCGAGGCGGCAGCACGCCCGCCAAAGGCTCCACCTCCCAGCCGGGGTGCGCCTCGAGGAAGCCTGCCACCACGTCCTCGTTCTCCTCGCGCAGCACCGAGCAGGTCGCGTAGACCAGCCGCGCGCCGGCCTTCATCCCCGCCGCCAGGCCGTCGAGGATCTCCCTCTGGGTGGCCGCGAACGCGCGGACCTTCTCGGGGGTGAGCCGCCACTTCTGCTCGGGCTCGCGCGCGAGGCTGCCGGTCCCGCTGCAGGGCGCGTCCACCAGCACCACGTCCGCCTTCGCCACCGCGCGGTCGATCTCCGAAGGGGCCGGAAACCGCACCTGCCGCAGGGACCAGGCCTTCACCCGCCGCCGCGCCTCGGCCAGCCGCCGCGCCGAGCGATCGTGCGCCTCGATGACGCCGCCGCTTCCCCACAGGTCCGCGAGGGAGAGCGTCTTCCCGCCGGCCCCCGCGCAGTAGTCCACCGCGCGAACAGGTCCCGGCGCCCCTTCCACCGCACACGCGAGCGCGATGAGCTGGCTGCCGGGCTCCTGCACTTGCAGCCTGCCCCCGCGCATCGGCCGCGTGTCGAAGACCTTCATCCCGCCGGAGACCACCCGCAGCGCGGAGGGCGCAAAGCCCACCCGCTCGGTCTCCACGCCCTCTTCGCGGAGCGCCTGCACCGCGGCCTCCAACGGGTCCTCTCCGGAGACGGACGGCCGCACCCGCAGGAACACCTCGGGCTCCACGTTCAGTGCGGCCAGCACCCTCTCCACCCGCGCCTCGCCCACGTCCCGGGCCACCGCCCGCGCAAGCCAGTTGGGGAACGAGTGCACCGCCGCCGCGCGCTCCACCGCGTCGCCCTGCCCCTCCTCTGGCGAAGGCGGCAGGGGCGCAGTCATCACCTTCTCCAGCAGCGCGTCCGGGACCGTCCGCGGGCGCACAGGTCCCGGCAACCGCACCTCCGGCCCCACCGTCTTCCAGTCCGCGCCGGTGAAGAGCCTGCGCCAGAGCACCCAGCGCAAGAGCGCCCGGTCCTCCTCCAGGCCCAGCGTCCCCGGCGGGTGACCGAGGCTGCGCGCCGCGGCGTCCACCCGCCGCAGGTGCCTCGACAGGCCGCGCACCGCGACCACCACGAAGCGCCGCTCCTTGCCGCCGAGCCCCTTCGCCCCGGCCAGCGCGTCCGCCACCGCGCCGCGGATCCCTTCGCCCTTCTGCACCGCCAGATGGGCCGAGAGCGCCGCGCGGGCCGCCTTCACCGACGGCAGCCCGAGCCGCTCCGGCATCACGTCCGTCACCGCGTGCCCCCGACTAAGAGGAGAAGACCACCGCCACGCTGAGCATCCCGGAGGCAGAGCGCAGCGCCACCGGCCAGCCCATCGGGAGGTGAAGCGAGCAGCCCGGACCGCGGCGCATCCCCTCGCCCTCCACGAAGCCCTCGACCACCAGCGCGTGCGCCCGGGCGTCCGACACCCCGTTCAGCTCCACGCCCGGCGCCACCCGGTACCAGCGCACCTCGCGCTCCGGGGTCCTCTCCGCCACCGCCACCTCGAGCCCGCGCTCCACCTCGGAGAAGCGGAGCGTCTCCACCTCGCCGCGGCGGCCGGCCCACCGCTCCAGCTCCGCCTTGCGGTTCACGAAGCGCGACACCAGCGCCAGCACGTCGTCCACCTGGAAGGGCTTGCAGATGACGTCGTCCGGAGGCGTCTGCCGGAGCTGCGAGCGGATCTCCGAGAGCGTGAGCGCGCTCATCACCACCACCGGCACCAGGTGCCGGCGCGCCGCCTCCACCAGCTTCTTGCCCCCGACCCGATCCCCGCCGATGCGCAGGTCCGCCAGCACCAGATCGAAGGGCCGGTCGGAGAGCAGGCGCGTGGCCTCTCCCACGGTCGCCGCGGCGTGGACCTCCGAGACCTCGGCCAGCAGCTCGGCCAGCCCCTCTCGAAGCGCGGGATCGTCTTCGACCAGGAGTACGTTCACCGGGCCTGTCTAGCACGCGACAGCGCGGCAGGCACCCGGCCATCCGGGATTCTTTCGGCAGCCCCGAGGCCCGCCAGATAAACGGGGAATTCAGGAAGTGGCCCTCCCCGGACTCGAACCGGGACGACCCTTCCGGGTCAGCGGATTTTGAGTCCGCCTCGTCTACCAATTTCGACAGAGGGCCGCCGAAACGAGCGCGGTTGATACCTCTTTCCTGCCGACCGCGCATCCCCAGATTGAGGTAAGGAGCCGCGCGCCATGTACAACCTCATCATCTCCGCTGCCGCGGGCATCGCGACGGCGCTGCTCATCACCCTCTTCGGCTTCCCGATCTGGGCGGGGCTCATCCCCGGCCTCATCGTCTTCGCGGGCCTGTACATCGTTCTCGCCCGGCGGATCGCCCTGCGCATCCAGGCGCTCTCCGGCGCAGCGCAGAAGGAGCTGTCCACGCCCGCCGCCAACGTGCGCGATCAGAAGGTGAAGATCGACAAGTCGCTCAAGATCCTCGAGGAGGGCCTGCAGTACGAGAAGTGGCAGTTCATGATCGCCTCCGAGATCCACGCCCAGCTCGGGATGATCAAGTACATGTCGAAGGATCTCGACGGCGCCCAGGCGCACCTCGAGAAGGCCAACCCGCGCAACTACATGGCCAAGGCGATGCAGGCCGCGCTCTGGTACCAGAAGAAGGACTTCGACCGGATGCGCTCCGCCTTCGAGGCGGCGGTGAAGAGCGGCAAGAAGGAGGGCCTCGTCTGGGCCGCCTACGCCTGGTGCCTGCAGCAGCTCAAGGACAACGAGGGCGCCCTGAAGGTGATGGCCCGCGCCGTCCAGCAGAACCCCACCGACGAGAAGCTGAAGAACGGCCTCACCGCGCTGCAGAACGACAAGCGCCTGAAGATGAAGGCGTGGGAGCCCATGTGGTGGCAGTTCGGGCTCGAGCAGCCCCCCACGCAGCAGATGGGCGGCCGGCGCGTGCAGTTCGTCCGCCGCTGACGCGCAGCAACTTTTCCTGTAGGCCCGCGCCCACCCCGTCCCCTCTTTACCGTCGGGCGGCGCCCGGGCCGGTCACAGTCCCCCCGAGACACCTCAACCCCGCGGAATGGCGGGGTTTTTCGTTTGCGGCCAGGAGGCCCGCCGGGCACGCACCTTGCTCAACCTCCGCGCGCAGGACGGGCTTGGCGGTCGAGGGTCCCGGTGGTCGGGGTTGGGCGGCGACGGGGTCTTCGTGGGGGTCGGTGATGGGGCGTGTGGAAGACCGGGACCTTCGATCAGCCATTTCTGCGCTGTGCGCGAACGCGGACGAGGAGGATGACCTGGCCGGACGCGACAGACCGCTGGTGCTGTGGGCCGGCACGCGCGAGGACGCGGAGCGGGTGGGCGCGTACTACGACCTGCTGACCGCGGACTCGGCGGCGCAGGTGGTGGAGCGCGCGCGGGTCTCGAGGCCGGACGCGGTGGTGCTCACCTCGCCGCTGGACGACGCCAGCGCGGTCTCTTCGCTGGTGCGCCTGTCGGGCTCTTCTCGCACCGAGGACCTGCCGGTGCTGATCCTCGCCGCGCGTCCGGACGTGGACGAGGCGGTGCGGTGCCTGGAGCTGGGCGCGACGGACTATCTCCCCTCGACCGTGGCCCCGCGCGAGCTGGCCGCGCGGATCGACAAGGCGGTGCGCGAGGCCCGGTACCGGCGCGAGCTCTCGGAGCTGGCCCGGACGGACGCGCTGACCGGCCTTGCCAACTTCGGCGCGCTGATGCGCAAGCTCGACGAGGAGTTCCAGCGGGCCACCCGCTACGACCACCCGCTCTCGGCGGTGATGATCGACCTCGACAACCTCAAGCAGCTCAACGACCGGTGGGGCCACGACACGGGCAACCGGGCGATCCTGGCCTTCACCCGGACCCTGCGCGCGGGGATGCGCGGGACGGACTTCGCGGCCCGCTACGGCGGCGACGAGTTCGTGGTGCTGCTCCCGCACCAGACCCCGGCCGAGGCGGCGGTGATGGTGGACCGGGTGCGGCGCGCGCTGGCGGAGGTGGAGCTGCCGGGCCCGGACGACCGGCCGGTGCCTTTGACCCTGACGGTGAGCGCGGGGGTGGCGGGCACGCTGCCGGGGGACGGGCCGAGGACGGCGGAGGGGCTGCTGCAGTGGGCGGACGCGGCGCTGTACGAGGCGAAGCGGGGCGGGCGCGACCGGGCGGTGGTGTGGGGACGCAGGGTGGACGGGGCACGGCCGCAGGCCGGTGGGGAGCGGCATGGAAGTCTATGAGGGGCTGGAGAGCGGCGCGAAGGTGGCGGTCCTCGGCGGCGGGGTGAGCGGGGTGGCCACCGCGGCCGCGCTGCTCTTCACCGCCCGCGCGCGGGGGAAGCGGGTGGAGGTGCGCATCTTCGAGGGCCTCAAGGACGACGCGGAGCACCGCGCGCCCGCGGTCCTCTCCGCCGAGTGCCGCTCGCGGCTCTCCGCGCTCGGCTGCCGCATCCCGCCCGAGTGGGGCGCGGTGGAGCTCGCCGGGGTGGAGGTCGTCTCCGGCCGGGAGCGCAGGCTGCTGCGCGCGGGCGGCGGCCCCCTGTGGGTGGTGGACGCGTGGCCGGAGGCCGCCGCGGGGACCGCCATCGTGGCCCGGGCGCTGGCGCAGGTGGCGGCGCAGAACGGCGCGACCTTCGTCCCCCGCCGGGTGGAGCGGGTGGAGGTGGCGGGCCGGCACCTCTCCGAGCCCGCGCCGCAGACGGGGACGGGCTCCCTGGTGGTCTGGGCGCACGG
>CAZCWA010000093.1:5829-13473 GCA_964502265.1 uncultured Myxococcaceae bacterium
CCGGCGGCGCTCGGGCACCCGCTGCAGCTCACCTTGAGCGAGCACCTCGCGGGGGCGAGCCGGGCGGCGGTGGCCCTGGTGGACGGGGCGCGCAGCGGGCGCAGGCTCCGGCAGCGCTACCTGCGCGACGGCATCGGCGATCTCGCGCAGGACGCGCGGCAGTCGGTGAAGGCGCTGAGGTGGCTGGGCCGCGCGGGCGAGTCCGGCGCCGAGGTGATGGCGCGCGCGCAGGCGCAGGACGCGCGGCTGACCACGGGCTCCGGGGTGCTCGGGCTGGGGAGACCCTCGGCGCAGGCGGTGTTGGGGCGCGCGCGCCTCGCGGCCTGCAGCCGGATGCTGGGCGGTCTGTGGCGCACGGCGGTGGAGCCTTTGCCGCCCGCGCTGCCGGAGGTGGTGCCGGCGCTCTACTACGTGGTGGACGACGACCCGGCGGTGCGCGGGAGCGTGACCGAGCTGCTCGAGTCGCGCGGGGCCGAGGTGGTCTCCTTCGCCGACGAGCTCGCGCTGTTCTCGGCGGTGGCCAGGCGGAGGCCGGCGGCGATCCTCCTCGACGTGGTGCTGAGCTGGGTGGACGGGCTGCGCCTGTGCGCGGAGCTGAAGCGGCACCCGCTCACGCGCGATGTGCGGGTGGTGATGATGAGCGGACTGGGCCGTCCGTACGTGCGGGAGGGCGCGCTGGCAGCAGGCGCCGCGGCCTTCCTGCCCAAGCCGGTGGCCCCCGGAAAGCTCCTCGCCGCGCTCGATCCGGGCGCAGGACACGACGTGGGCGAAGCCGGCCTCGAGGCCCTGCCCCCGGAGGAGGTCCCGGCGGTCGACAGGCACGTGGGCTGAACCCGCGCCGGAACGCAGGAGGTCTTCAGCGGTCCAGGGCGCGCTCGAGCTCCCGGCGGATGTCGTCGGCCTCGGCCACGCCCGGCCAGCCGACCACGAAGCGCCCGCGGCGATCGAGGATCAACGACACCGGCACCTCGCGGACCGGACCGAACGGCGTCTCGCCGCGGCGCAGGGGCTCGTCGGCGACGATCACCGGGAGGTTGGGCACGTAGGCCTCGGCGAACGGGCGCAGCATCCGGGGCCCATCGAGGTCCATGCCCACCGCCACCGCCTGGAAGCCACGGGCGGCGTAGTCGTCCTGCAGGTCCCGCACCAGCGCGAGCTGCCCGAGGCACGGCAGGCACCAGGTGGCGAAGAAGATGACGAGGGTGACCTTGCCCTCGAGCCCGGCCGGCTCGAACGGCGTGGGGCTGACCGAGGGTCCGTTGAGGTGGTCGCGCAGATCCCCGGCGGGCGGCCTGAGTCCGCGGACACAGCCGGTCCCCACGCCCACCGACACCGCCCCCGCCAGCAGGAGCGACACGAACCGCGAGGCCCCGCGGCGCAGCACCGGCATGGGCTACTCCTCGGCCGCGTCTTCGGCCGCGTCGAGGTCCGCCGTCCCCTGCTGCTGGCAGTTGGGGCACAGCCCGTACAGCTCCATCTTGTGGGAGATGACCGAGAAGCCGTGCTGCCGCGCGACGATCTCCTGGAGCTGCTCGATGCGCTCCTCCTCGAACTCGACGATGTTGCCGCAGCGGGTGCAGATGAGGTGGTCGTGGTGCCCGCGCCCCACCGCCGCCTCGTAGCGCGTCTGCCCGTCGCCGAAGTTCCGTGGGTGGGCGAGGCCGCACTCGCTCAGCAGCTTCATGGTCCGGTACACCGTGGCGACGGACACCTTCGAGTCCCGCTCGCGCACCTTCCCCCACAGGTCCTCCACCGTGTGGTGACCGTCCATCTCGAAGAAGGTGTCGACGATAAGGCTCCGCTGCCGTGTGCTCTTCAGGCCATGCTTGGCCATGTAGCGGCTGAGGACTTCATCGCGATCGTGCTCGACATTCATGGATTCGCAGCGTGCATACCACCCCTGCCGACAAAGGGGACGAAAGTGCCCGGACTTGCCTTTCGCGCCCCCTGCTTAAGTTGGTGCCGCCGCCCCAATTGACAGGACCGGGTTGGACGGATAGAGGCAGCCGCTTCCATAAGCATCAGGGATATTTGGGTTTTTTCATGGATCGCGCGTGGCAGCGCCGGCGAAGCCCGGACGATGTTCCCACCCCTCTGGCCGTGGCCGTGTCGGACTTCTGCCGGCGCTCGGGTCACGCGGCCTCGCCGGCCGAGGTCCGTGAGGCCCTCTCCCTGCTCTCGGAGGAGGAGGACTTCCGGGTCCGGGCCCTGACCGACGGTGAGCCGAACGCCCAGAACCTCTCGCCGCTGGCGGTAGTCGACGTGCTGAGCGGCACCGCCGAGACGCTCGCCGCCGCCCGGCAGGCCTGCGGCTACTACGGGCTCGTCCGGCAGCTCGTCTCCGAACGCGAACGGGCCGAGAGCCACGCGCACACCGCCCACGGTGAGCCTCCCCGGGGCAGCGCTTCGGCAGAGCCCCCCGCGGCCCTCCCCTCTTCGGTGGCCGATTGGAGCCCGGCCGCCGCCGCAGCGTCCGCAGGCACGTCGAGCGGCCGGACGAAGGCGCAGAAGGTGAAGCAGCCGAGCGTGCAGGAGCGGATCGCGCCCACCCGGCGAAAGGCCGGCGACCGTTCGGCCCTCCAGGACGAGCTGCCCCCGCTGGCGCCGCCCAGCGCGCGCGAGGAGGCCCGGCCGAAGGGCCGCTACAGCCTGGTGGCGCCGGCGAAGGACTCGGTGGAGTCGCTCTTCCGGGGCGATGGCCGGGAGATCCTCCAGGATGCGGTGGCGCAGCACCCGGACCGGTTCGCGCTCACGCGGGCGCTCGGGGAGAGCTACTCCGGCCGCAAGGAGGGCCAGCCGCTTCGCACCGAGGACCTGGAGCGGGCGCTGCACCACCACGGCCTGACCGAACAGCTCGAGCGCAAGGAGCGCGAGGCGGTGGTGGCGGCGTACGCGGACCAGCGGGGCTCGGCGAAGCGCGCGGCCAACGCGCTGCACCTGTCGACCTCGGAGCTGCAGAAGCTGGTGCGCAGCCTCGGGCTCGAGGCCGAGGTGGAGAACGTGCGCGAGCGCTTCCGCCGCGAGGCCCTGGCCTCCGCGCGGCTGGGCACCCGGCTGGACCTGCTGGGGCGGGAGAAGTACCTCCAGGACCTCGGCATCCGGCGCAAGTTCGACGAGCGCCTGCGCGAAGACCTGGAGAAGCTCTTGCGCCGCCACGCCGACAAGGCGAAGGGCGGCCGCGACCTCATCCTCACCGCCGCACGCATGGAGGGCGCCCCCGCGGAGCTGCTCTGGCGGGCGGTGGAGAAGCTGGGCCTCACCCCGGAGGTGAGGTCCCTCTTCCCGGACGATGCGGACGGGAACTACGCACCCTGACTCGAAGGTTGAAGGTGGACCATGCCGATCTACGAATACGTTTGTGGCCAGTGTGAGCGGACGATCGACGTGCTGCAGAAGGTGTCGGATCCCGCGCCCGAGAAGTGCGAGTGCGGCGCCGAGGGCTCCCTCTCCCGCAAGGTCAGCCGGACCTCGTTCGTGCTCAAGGGCGGGGGCTGGTACTCGGACCTCTACAGCTCGGTGAAGAAGGACGGGGGCTCGTCCTCGGGCGGCGCCTCCTCGTCGTCCGGCTCCAGCGCGTCGTCCGATTCGGGCTCCGGCTCGAGCGGATCCAGCTCGGGCTCGTCCAGCGCCAGCTCGGGCTCCGGCGGCGGATCGACGGGCGCGACGCCTGCCACCGCGGCGGCGCCCACGCGCTGACGGGCCGCTGACCGGAAGCTCCGGCGCGGGCGTTTTCTGGCGAGGTCGTGAGAGCGGCGCGATGCTTCGCGCGTGCCCTTCCCCTCCAAGAAGCGCCCGCGTCGCCGTTGTGCCCTCTGCGGGCTCGCCGAGCTCGTGGAAGTCCCCGGACACGGACGGTTCCTCTTCGTTCCCGATCCGAACGGGCGGGGACCTGTGTGCCCGCGCGGACGCGGCTGCGCCGACCGGCAGCGCCAGCTCTCGCTGCTCTCCGTCGCCGCCGGCGCCCGCTGACCTCCGCCGCACGTTCGCCTGCTCTTGGAGGTTCCCCCACGCGCGGTCCCCGCGTAGATCGGCCGCATGGAGGGTTCACCCATGACCGTGCGCACCGCCGGCATCGCCGCTGCCATCGCCGTCCTCTTCTCGGGTTCCGCGCTCGCTTCTACGGACGCTGCCGGCCCGGCCCAGAGCGGCATCCGCCTCGAGCAGTCAGAGAGCGCCCGGCGCGTCTCGCTGCTCGGCGGCCTCTCGCTGGATGCCACGCTGCGTCCCTCGGAGGCGCCGCCCCTTCGCCTCACCGACGGGCTTCGCTTCGAGCGCGAGGGCCTGCGCGAGCTCGACCATGGCGGCGGCGTGTCGCGCGACGTGCGGAAGATCCTCGCGCTGATCCTCGGGTTCGTCCCCGGCTTCGGCCTCGGCCACCTCATCGCCGGCGACACCGACGGGTTCGTCCTCTTCCTCGTGATCGACGTGGCGCTGTACGTCCTCTGGGGCGTGGGCTGGGGGCTCTTCTCGCCCTTCCGGTACATCGGTGGTGCGGTGTGGCTGGTGGTCCACCTCATCCAGGCGCTCGACGCCTACGGCTCTGCGGGCGGGCAGCGCTTCGTGCAGGCGATACGCGAACGCGCGGTGGAGTTGGCGGACCTCGGCCCCGGCCGGCAGAGCGCGGTCCCCACCGTGCGCACCTTCTCCTTCTCCTTCTGATCCGACGATCCCCCCATGAAGCGGCACACGCTCCACGCACTCCTCGCGGCCGCCGCCGTTGTCATCGCGGCCGGCTGCCAGTCCCACACCCAGCTCCCGGACTCTGACCGGGCGGCCATCGAGCGCGACCTCACCGGGCGCGAGTCCGAGCGCCATCTCCGGCTCTCGTTCTTCGTGACCCCGTTCTTCGGGGACGCCTCGAAGCTGCTGCTCAGCCACGTGCCGCCGGAAGAGGTGCGGATGCTCAACCACCCGGACGGCACGCCGGTGAACCCGGGCCCGTCGCAGGGGATCGTCCCCGCCGGCCGCAAGGTGCGGATCCAGAAGGTGGAGTTCCCCACCCCGTGGGTGGTCACCGAGCGCATCCCCTACACCCCGCGCACCCAGCCGTGGGTGTACCTGGAGATCGAGGGCGAGCAGACCGCGCAGCCGTACGTGCTGGTGCTTCGCCAGGGCATCGACACCCACGCGCAGTTCCTCGCCGAGCTCGAGCGCTACCTGGTGAAGGCGGACCCGTCGTCGACGATCGCCTCATGGCCCGAGGAGGTGCAGCAGGCCGTGCGCACCAAGACCGCGGTCCCGGGGATGCCGCAGGAGGCGCTGGAGATGGCGTGGGGCTACCCGGAGGTCATCCGCCGGGAGATCGAGGGCGAGAGCCGCCGCGAGACCTGGACCTATCCGGGCAGAAGCCGGGTGGCGCACCTGGTGGACGGGAAGCTGGAGCGGACCGAGGGCCCGAAGACGCCCTAGCCCTGCACCCACTTGCGGCGGCGCTTCTTCTTGTTGCGCTTCTCCACCTCGCGCGCCTCGCCGGGCCGCGTGAGCCGGGGGAGCTCGCCCATCTGGACCGGCCAGAACTCGCCGGCGCCCAGCGCCTTCACCAGCGCCTCCTGGGTCTCCACCGGGTGCTTGAACAGGGTGGCGCCCCAGCCGATCTCGTCCAGCGAGCCGCGCGCGTCGCTGCCGCCGATGCAGGGCAGCCGCAGCTTCTCCGCCGCCTCCACCGCGAGGTCGTTCTGGCTCTGGCGCAGCTTGGGGTTGAAGCCCTCGACCGCCGAGAGCGTGCCCTCGAGCTGCAGCACGTAGTCCTGGGCGGCGAAGCCGAAGTCGCGGTCGTACGGACGCGCGGCGACGATCACCGCCCCGAGCGCCTTCACCTTCGGCAGCGCCTCCTCTGCGCTCCAGGGACGCTCGCGGTTGGAGCCCCACATCTGGACCGGCTCCGGCGCCTCCTCCGGGTTGGGGAAGAAGCAGAGGTACTGGCCCTTGTCGGTGTTCAGCTCGAGCCCGACGAAGACCTTCACCTTCGACGTGCGCCCGAGGTCGAACAGCTCGTCGCAGCCGTCCTGGGTGTTGGTCTCGGTGAAGCAGACCCCGTCGAGTCCGTGCGAGGCGGCCCGCTCGAGCACCGCGCGCGGATCGAGTGAGCAGCCCTGGGAGAGATAGGAGTGGCAGTGCAGGTCGACGAGCATCGCGCGCGCTCTTAGCACACGGTCCGCACGTGGCCACCTGCGCCTTCTGCCCGCTCGCTACGCCTCGGCGGGCGCCTGCTGGAAGGTCACCTGCGGCCGGCGCTGGCGCTTCTCCTCGTTCACCCGGATGAGGTAGCCCATCAGCATCAGCGACGAGGTGTTCTCGAGGACGCGCTGCGGGTCCTTGGAGATGAGGTTGGCGCTGTAGCTGAGGAAGAACTGCGCGAGATCCTCACCTGCCTCGCGGACGATCAACGCGTTGAGGAGCGACGGCTCCATCGTGCGGATCGCGTTGATGAACTCCACCGCCAATTCCTTCTTGCTCTTCGTATCGTCCACGCCGCCCCCCCGGACTTCCGCCCTGCGCACCAATCTGTGCACCCCCCTCCGGCTGTGAAGCCCACCCCCGGACCGTCGGGTATTTGTTCATGATTTTTGACAGCCCAATTCCACGCGTGCGATAAGCCCGTCTAAATCATCGAAACAACGAGGTTCCGATGTTCACGGGCGTGAAGGTGTTCTCGGCCACCAAGGCCAAGGAGCGGGAGGAACTCGGCGAGAACGTGAGCCGCTGGCTCCGCAGCAACTCGGATCTCGAGGTCGTCGACCGCGTGGTGTGCCAGTCGAGCGACAACGAGTTCCACTGCTACACCCTGGTGTTGTTCTTCCGCACCCGGCAGGCGGCCCCTTCCGCCCAGAGCGCCTAGGGCGCCTGCACCCAGACGCCCGAAGCCTGCGCCGGCACCGTCAGCGTCACCCGCCCGTTCGTCACCGTGGCGGTGCGGCCGCTGATCACATCGGTCAAGGTCACGCCCTGCGCCGTCGCCAGCCGGCCGCGCAGGGGCAGTGAGAGCTGCAGCTCGCCTGCGCTCCGGTTCACCGTCACCAGTGCGCCCTCACCCGTCGCCGCGTCGTCGCGCTGGTAGACGATCGTGTCCGGCTGGGCGAGCAGCGTGTAGCGCGCGCCGAAGCGCAAGGGCCGGTGATCGCGCCTCGCCTGACCGACCTTGCGCACGTGCTCGAGCAGCGCACGCTCCCGGTCGGTGAGCTCTTCGCCCCACTTCATCATCCGGCGGTTGTCCGGATCGCCCGCGCCCGGCAGGCCGAATTCGTCGCCGTAGTAGATGAGCGGCACACCCGGCAGCGTGAGCACGAAGGTCAGCCCATCGCGCAGCCGGCGGAAGGGCGTGTCCGCGTCCACCGTGGCGGGCGGCTTGTTGGGGCCCCATGCCTGGGCCTCGGGGCTTTGGTGGCCGTCCATGTGACCTGCGGCGATGGAGATGAAGCGCGCCACGTCGTGGTTGCCGAGGAAGGGCGAGTTGAGCGCGTACGGCGCGTAGAAGTCCTCGTTGGCCGCGATCGCGTCGTCGACGTGCACCAGCGATCCGCCGCGCGCGAACGCGTCCACCAGCGGCCAGTAGAGCGGGAAGTCGAACTGCCCGTGGAGCTCGTCGGGCGAGATGTATTCCGCGATGAGCGAGCGCCCGTCGCTGCCGGTGAAGGTCTCGCCCAC
>CAZCWA010000094.1:0-4158 GCA_964502265.1 uncultured Myxococcaceae bacterium
GTGCGCGTGACGACGATGGGCGGCGCGTTGGTCGAAGGCGCCAGCCGCTCGATCACGTGCGCGAGCAGCGGCCGGCCCTCGAGCAGGAGCAACGGCTTGTGAACGCCGCCGAGCCTCGTGCCGCCCCCGCCCGCCAACACCACCAGCGTGATTCCGCTCGTCCCCGGCATGGGGTCCTTCATACTCGACCGGATGCCGCTGACGCCGCTGCCCCAGGCCATTCATCTCGCGCAGACCCTGTGCGTGCCGTTGCCGCCGGTGTCGCTGCCGCCGCTGCTCGCGGCCCGGCTCTTCCTCGCCGAGGACGTGGTCGCGCCGCGGGATCTGCCCGGTTGCGACAACTCGGCGATGGATGGGTACGCGGTGCGCGCCGGTGACACCCAGGGCGCCAACCGCGATCGTCCCGCGCGGCTGCGGGTCGTGGAGACGATCTACGCCGGGCATGCGCCCACCAAGCACCTCGAGCGGGGCGAGTGCGCGCGCATCTTCACCGGCGCCTGCCTGCCATCCGGGGCGGACGCGGTGGTGCGTCAGGAGGCGACGCGCATTCCGCCGGGCGCGAACGGTGAGGTGGAGATCGTCGTCCAGGCCGAGCGCGGCGATCACGTCCGGCGGCGCGGCGAGGAGCTGGCGAAGGGAGGGCGGGTTCTGCACCGGGGAACGCGCGTGGATGCAGCAGCGGTGGGCGTGGCGGCATCGCTGGGGCTCGCGTCCCTGCGCGTGCACCCGCCGCCGAAGGTCTGCGTGATGACGCTGGGCGACGAGCTGCTCCCGCCCGGCGCGGACGCGCTTGCGCACCAGATCCACGACAGCAACGGGGTGATGCTGGCGGCGATGGCGGCGGAGCTGAACGTGCAGGGCCCCTCGCTGCGGCGCGTGCCCGACGTGCGCGAGGTGCTGACCCGCGAGCTCTCCGAGGCCCTCTCCACCCACGACGTGGTGATCACCGCTGGCGGCGCCTCGGTGGGCGACAAGGACCTGGTGAAGGACGTGCTGCGGTCGCTCGGAGCCGAGCTGCGCGTGGCCGGGGTGGCGATCAAGCCGGGCAAGCCGATGGGCCTGGCGCGCGTGCAGGGCAAGCCGGTGGTCATCCTCCCCGGAAACCCGGGCGCCGCGATGGTGGGGTTCGATCAGCTCGCGCGTCCGGTGCTGCTCGCGCTGCAGGGCGTGCTCGAGGAGCGGCGCCGGGTGCGCGCACGGCTCCTCACCATTCAGAAGAAGGGCCCTCCCATGACCGGCGTGCTCAGCGCGTGCGTGGAGCGCCGCGGCGGCAGGACGGTGGCGCGGATCCGGCCCCAGGGCGCAGGTCAGCTCCTGCAGAACGTCGGCATGGAAGGTTGGGCGCTGCTCCCTCCCGGCCGCGGTGAGCTGCAGCCGGGCGAGCGCGTGGACGTGGCGCTCCTGCGCGACTCGCAGTTCGTGCCCGTGGACGCCGTCCCCGCGATGGGGATCGCCGGCTGGTCCGGCGCCGGAAAGACCACGCTCCTCGAGAGGCTGCTGCCGCTGTTGAAGGCGCGCGGGCTGCGCGTGGCGGTGATCAAGCACTCCTCCCATCCGCACCCCGAAGAGATGAAGCACGGGAGCGACACCGAGCGATACCTCGCCGCCGGCGCCGCCTCGGCGGAGCTGCTCAGCGCCATCCAGACCCAGCGCACCTCCCCCATGGACCGCGTGCGCGCGCTGCGGACGAGCGGCCGGTTCGAGCTGGTGCTGGTGGAGGGCTGGAAGGATGGCCCGCTTCCGAAGGTGGAGGTGTGGCGCCCGGGCCTCGAGGAGACCCCGCTCTTCCGCATCCATCCCAACGTGCGCGCGCTGGTGACGGACGCGGACATGAGCGCGTACCCCGACGCGCCGAAGACCTGGCGGACCGACTCGCCCGAAGACCTCTCCTCGCTGTGCGACCTGCTGGTGACGCCATGCCCCTGATCCCCGACAAGTCGAGCCAGACGCGGCGCGTGCTTCGCCTTCGTGCCGGACAGACGCCGGTGGAGGAGGAGGACCTGCTCGCGGTGGAGGAGCCGCTGGAGATCCGCGTCGCGGGCGATCCGCTGGCGGTGACGATGCGCACCCCGGGCGACGACCACCGGCTCGCGCTCGGGTACCTCTACGCGGAGGGCATCATCCGCAGCGGCGCAGACGTGGGCACGGTCGCGCACTGCGGCCGGCCCGGCGAGGAGGGCTACGGCAACGTGATCGACGTGTCGCCTGCACCCGGCGCGAAGCTGGAGACGGAGCGGGTGCGGACGGCGGCACGCGGCACGCTGACCACCTCGGCGTGCGGCGTGTGCGGACGGCGATCGGTGGACGATCTGTTCGACCTGTGCGGTCCCGTTCCGGACGGCCCGGTGCTCCGGGTGGACCTGGTGGCGGGCGCGCCCGAGGTCCTCTCCGAATCGCAGCGCCTGTTCGAGCGCACCGGCGGCGTGCACGCGGCGGGCGCCTTCTCCGAAGACGGCGAGCTGCTTTGCGCGTTCGAGGACGTGGGCCGGCACAACGCGGTGGACAAGGTGGTGGGACAGCTCGTGCTGCAGGGCCTGGGAACGGACGCGGCGGACGCGCCGAAGCCCGCGCTGCTGATGGTGAGCGGCCGCGCCTCCTTCGAGATCGTGCAGAAGGCCGCCATGGCCCGCATCCCGGTGGTGGCCAGCGTGTCGGCGGGTTCGACCCTGGCAGCGTCGCTCGCCGAGCGCCTCAACCTCACCCTGGTGACCTTCGTCCGCCCCGGTGGGCTTCAGGTCACCACCGGCCGGGAGCGGATCCGTTCGCCGTAGACTGACGCTGTACGTCCCGCGCATGCCCGCCTGCCCTCCACCCGGCAGAGCGGCGGCCCGGCAAATGTCGCGCACGGACGATGCCGCACCCGGCAGAGCGCACCAACCTCTCCGCATACCGAGGAGGGGAACGACATGAACAAGTTGCTCAAGCGGTCGGTGATTGTGGGTCTGCTGTCGGGTGTGGCGATGTTCGGTGTGGGCTGTCAGCGGTCGGCCACCAGCACCGAGGGCATGGGTGGCGCGGGCCAGGAGACCGGCACGACCGGCTATGGCGCGCCTGCGGACATGGAGCAGCGTGACCCGGCGACGGGCGGCTCCGGGATGGAGATGGAGCAGGAGTCCTTCGAGCGGGAGACCTTCGAGGAGGATCAGTTCCGCCAGGAGGACCAGATGCCGCCCCCGGGCACGGGTGGCGCGGGCGATGACGCGGGGCTCGAGGAGTCGCGTCACGACGACTCGATGATGCAGCCCGATGCGGGGATGGGCGGCTCCGGCATGGAGGACGAGTCCATGCAGAACGACCCGATGATGGACGACCGCAACATGCAGGATCCCAACATGCAGACCCAGCCGCAGACCGACACCGAGTCCCAGCCGACGTACTAGCCGGGCCGGTGAGGTCGTGAAGGCCTGACACGGCGGCGGCGCGGGAGCCCCTCGTTCGCGAGGCCCGCGCCGCCGCCCCGTTTCAATTCACGCGGTGCCGCGAGCGCCCGCCCGGAACGAGCGTCTCGCTGAAGAGCCCCGCGCACGCGCTGGGGCCGACCGACGAACCGCTGCGCGCAGCGCCGATGACGCCGCCAGCCGCCTCGGGCGACTCGAAGAGGGCCTGGGCGCGGTTGAGGGCCTCACATGAGGGCAGCGAGGCGCCGTAGTACTCGGTGAAGGCCGTCACGTTCGGGTGGATGGCGCTTCCGCCGGGCGGCCCGTCGATGTCGCCGAGCTCGAGCACCTCGCCCGTGGACACCGTCACCACCGAGCCGCGCCAGGTGCCGGAGGAGACCTGCTCCACGCGCAGCCGGTACGCCTCGTCCTCACGCCACGCGAACGGGGCCCAGCAGGTCTTGCCCACGCCCTCGCCGCCGAAGTCACGGCACCCGCCGCCGCCCTGCGCGGGCGCCTTCGCCGCGGTGGAGTTCCAGATCGAGAACCGCGCCACCTTCGCGTCGTTCTCGCCGCGGGTCTGCAGGCCGATGTAGCCGCCCTCGGTCCCGAGCCAGAAGGTCATCGCCCAGAAGAAGGCCTGTCCGCTGGGGTCGTCCTCGATCACGAGCGGCAGCTCGAGGCGCGTGAGCCCGCCGGCGAGCATCTGCCACCGCGTGTAGATGTTCATGTGCGCGTGCGTCACCGGCCCAGTGCAGGTCCCGAAGGCCGCACACGCATC
>CAZCWA010000094.1:4258-13464 GCA_964502265.1 uncultured Myxococcaceae bacterium
CAGGCAGTCACGCGAGCGTCGCGCCATCGAGCGCCCCCGGGGTAGGGTCCGCGCCGTGTCGAGCCTTCGCCGAGTCTGGACGTTCATCTGCACCTTCTTTCCCTTCGGGCTGCTCTGGAAGACCAAGCCCCGGCACTTCCGGGAGATGCTGAAGGTCCTCTGGGAGAACCGGGACAACCTCCCGTGGGCGTGGAAGATCCTCACCCGCGGCGTGTGCGACGGCTGCTCCCTGGGCCCGCGCGGGCTGCGCGACGACGTGATCGACGGCACGCACCTGTGCCTCACGCGCCTCAAGCTGCTGCGCCTGAACACCATGCCCGCGCTGCCCGACGGGACGTGGGGCGACATCGCGAAGCTGCGGCTGTACTCGAACGAGTCCTTGCACCGGCTGGGGCGGCTCCCGTACCCGCTGCTCTACCGCAAGGGCGACAAGGGCTTCCGCCGCATCTCGTGGGACGAGGCCGCGCAGAAGGTGGCCGGCGCGCTGCGTGACGCGGACAAGGATCGCGTGGGCTTCTTCGCCTCGAGCCGCGGGATCACCAACGAGACCTACTACACGTTCCAGAAGCTGGCCCGCATCGCCGGGACGCCGCACGTGGACTCGTGCGCGCGCCTGTGCCACGCCGCCTCCACCAGCGCGCTGCGCGAGACGATCGGCTGGGGCGCGACGACGTGCACCTTGAAGGACGTCATCGGCACCGACCTGCTGCTGCTCTTCGGCACCGACCTCGCGAACAACCAGCCGATGATGATGAAGTACCTCCACTACGCGAAGGCCGCCGGCACGCGCGTGGTGGTGATCAACCCCTTCCGCGAGCCCGCGCTCGATCGCTACTGGGTCCCCTCCGTCGCCTCCTCGGCCGTCTTCGGCACGCAGATCTGCGACGACTTCTTCCAGGTCCAGGCCGGCGGCGATCTGCACTTCTGCCTCGGGGTGATGAAGGCGCTCAAGGCGATGCCCGAAGGCTTCGACCGCGACTTCATCGCGCGCCACACCGAAGGGTTCGACGAGCTGGAGGCACAGCTCGAGGCGCTCACCTGGCAGGAGCTCGAGGAAGGCGCCGGAGTCTCGCGCTCGGAGATGGAGCGGCTGGCGGCGCAGTACGCGCAGGCGAAGACCGCGGTGCTCATCTGGAGCATGGGCCTCACCCAGCACCGGCACGGGGTGGAGAACGTGCGCGCGGTGGTGCAGCTCGGACTGTGCCGCGGGATGATCGGCCGGGAGAAGACGGGCCTGATGCCCATCCGCGGGCACAGCGGCGTGCAGGGCACCGCGGAATGCGGCGCCGATGCGGACAAGCTCCCGGGCGCGGTGGACATCACCGACGAGTCGGTCGCGCGCTTCGAGAAGCTCTGGAACCACCCCATCCCGAACCGCCGCGGGATGAAGGCGGCGCACCTGCTCGACCGGTCGGGCGAGGTGGGCATGGACCTCCTCTATACGCTCGGCGGCAACTACCTGGAGACGCTGCCGGATCCGAAGCAGGCCGCGAAGAGCATGGGCCGCGCGAAGCTGCGCGTACACCAGGACATCGTCATCAACACCTCCGCGTTGGTGGAGCCGGAGATGGAAGGCGGCGAGGTCCTCCTGCTCCCCGCGCAGACCCGCTACGAGCAGCGCGGCGGCGGCACCTCCACCTCGACCGAACGGCGCATCCGCTTCACGCCCGAACTGCAGGGCCACCGCGTCGGCGAGGCGATGGCCGAGTGGGAGATCCCCGTCCTCATCGGCCGCGCGCTGCTGCCCGATCGCACCGACGTGTTCGACTTCCCCGACGCGGACGCGGTCCGTCGCGAGATGGCGAAGGTGATGCCCCTGTACGCCGGCATCGAGACGCTGGAGCGCGAGGGACAGTGGGTGATGTGGGGCGGCACCCGGCTCGGCGAGGGCGGCGCGTTCCCGAAGATGCCCAACGGGCGCGCGCAGTTCGCCCCCATGGCGCTGCCGAAGCTGGAGATCCCGGACGGCCACTTCTTCCTCGCCTCCCGGCGCGGCAAGCAGTTCAACTCGATCACCTTCGGCGACCAGGATCTGATCACCGGCGTGCGCGGGCGGGACGCGATCTTCTTCAACGCGGATGACGCGGCGCGGCTCGGGCTGGGAGAAGGCGACGCGGTCCGGGTCCGCAGCGAGCTGGGCGAGATGAAGGGCACGGTGCGGCTCGCGCCCTGCCGTCCCGGGCACCTGCAGGCCTTCTGGCCCGAGTGCAACGTGCTCATCGGGCGGCGCTACGACCCCATCTCCGGAGAGCCGGACTACAACGCCTTTGTGAAGGTGGAGCCGGTGGTCACGGCGCTCGCTCGGCCGGCAAACGTCGGGCAGTCAACCTCTCGATCCGCGTCGGCGTCCTAGGCTACTGTTCGCCGAGGCCCCATCCATCGCGTGGGCTCGCTCCGCCAAGGTGATCAAGATGGACTCGTTCGACACCCGCCAGGTGAAACACCAGGACGCGAAGACGCTGGCGTCGGGCTACTCCCGGAGCATCCGGATGCTGGAGCTCGGCTCCATCGTCGCCTTCGCGGTGGTGGTGGTGTGGCAGGCCACGCGCCTGTGGACGCCGATGTTCGACAACCCGTGGCTGATGGTCGCCGCCTTCGCCGCCGGCTACCTCTTCGCGGACTTCGTCTCCGGCTTCGTGCACTGGCTCGCGGACACCTGGGGCAGCACGGACATGCCCGTGATCGGCAAGGCGCTGCTGCGTCCCTTCCGCGAGCACCACGTCGATCAGAAGGCGATCACGAAGCACGACTTCGTGGAGACCAACGGCAACAACTGTCTCATCTGCGTGCCCGCGGGCATCGCCGCGCTGTTCGTGCCGCTCGACTCGCCGGTGCTGTTCTTCCTCATGGCGTGGCTTCTGTGGTCGATGCTCTGGGTGCTGGGGACGAACCAGTTCCACAAGTGGAGCCACATGGACGAGCCGTCGCCGGTGGTCGCCTTCCTCCAGCGCTGGCACCTGATCCTTCCGCCGGAGCACCACCAGATCCACCACACGGCGCCCTACGCCACGCACTACTGCATCACCACCGGATGGCTGAACCGGCCGCTGGCGGCGATCGGCTTCTACCGGGGCCTCGAGTGGTTCGGCACCACCGTGTTCGGCGCCATCCCGCGCGCAGACGACATCGGCAAGAAGGCCGCGCTCGCGCTGCAGGAGGCACAGGCCGCCGCGCTCGCTGCCGAGACCGCCGCAGCCGATGAGAAGGCCGCCGCCATCGGGCTGCCCAAGGCTTAGCGCGCGGCAGTTCCCCTCCGCTGGCCGCGCAAAGTTCGGGTGACATGGGTCAAACTTGACTCACCCTGAATCCTTCGTCATGGGTCCCGCCTTCTCGAACCCAGGGGGGATTCATGTCGCTTCGTGTCACTTCAGTGTTCCTCGCGCTCGTCGTCGCCGGTTGCGGCACCGAGAGCGCACGCTCCCACTCCGCGACGGCACGCCAGGCGCTGGTCGAGACCGTGGTGGTGGACTTCGCCAGCGGCGTCCCACAGGCGAACCATCCCGAGGCCGCGGGGGCCCAGGGCGTCTGGTACGACGCGAAGCACGACACCTTCGGCACGCCCTCGCCGGCGACCCTCGAAGGCGCTCCGGCCATGCGGATCGACGACGGCGGCTTCGCCAACGGCGTCTACGCGATCTTCGGAGGCGTCGTCCCCGCGGACGGCCGCTACCAGATCTCGGTCCCG
Organism: uncultured Myxococcaceae bacterium; assembly: GCA_964502265.1. Classification (GTDB taxonomy): domain Bacteria; phylum Myxococcota; class Myxococcia; order Myxococcales; family Myxococcaceae; genus JAFAFL01. Next base: position 7,944 of record CAZCWA010000094.1, read on the forward strand.
GTGCACGTGGTGGAGACGGGCGGCACCGGCACCCATGGCATCCGCGCCTTCCAGGTGGGCGTTGCGACGGGCGCGGGCGCTTTGCATCGCGGCCCCAACCCCAGCGCGCTTCAAGGCCTGGCCATCACCGCCAGCTACGCCGGGTTGACCCCGGGCGACGACACGTCCGCGGGCCCGCAGGTCCTCGTCACGACCGAGTTCGAGGCAAGGGCCGGCGACGACCTGCTCATCGCCTTCGGGACTGACGTGCAGAGCGGCGGCTGGAATCTCAACTCGGGTACCTGGGGTGGACACGTCCTCGTGGGCGCCGTCCGGCTCGTGTCGGCCGGTCCGTCGGATGGATCGCGGGTGGTGGACGACGACGACGGAGCGCCGAGGTTCACGCAGAGCGGGCCGTGGACCGCGAGCAGCGGCGTGGGGCACGGCGGCGGACACTACCGCTTCGCCTCCTCCGGAAACGCGGGCAGCGTGGCGACGTGGGAGACCGCGGTCGAGCCCGGCCACTACGACGTCTTCGTCACCTACCGCTCGGGCAGCAACCGCGCCACGGCGGCGCACTACGTCGTCGAAGGGGACGGACCTGCCCGGCAGACCTCGGTGAACCAGCGGGTGCGCGACGCGCAGTGGGTGTTCATCGGCGGCGTGGACGCGCGCGTGGGCGCGAACGTGAAGGTGACCCTCGATGCAGGCCAGAGCCTCCCGTCGGGTTCGGTGGTGATCGCGGACGCGGTGCGCCTTGTGCCATCCGCGCCACCCGGAGCCGACGCGCCGGAGATGCGGCTCGCGGCGGTGACCGTGTTCGACGCGCTCACGGATGTCGACACCATCCAGTCCATCGTCGATGAGCTCGCGAACCACCACTACAACGCCCTCGCCATCCACACCCGCTACCGCGGGGACGCCACCTACTTCCCCAACCGGCAGGACGCGACGTACCCGAATGCCGAGCCGCGCAGCCCTCTGGTCGGCAGCGTGGACGTGCTCGAGGAGTTCGTCACGCGCGGTCAGGCGCGCGGGCTGAAGGTGTTCGCGTACGTGAACACCCACCTGGTGACGTCCGGCACGGCGATGCCGCCGGAGCCGGGGCACGTGGTCAACCGCCACCCCGAGTGGCGGACGTGGGCCTACAACGGCGGGTCGCCTGTGGTGCAGGACGCCACCCACGACCCCGAGGGACTCTGGCTCGATCCCGCGCTCCCCGAGGTGCGCGCGTACCTCGCGGACGTGGTGGGCGACATCGCGAAGAACTACGCCATCGACGGCGTCATCCTCGACCGGATCCGCTATCCGCAGACGGCGTTCACGCGCGCGAACCGCGACTTCGGCTACCACCCGGACGCGGTGGCGCGCTTCAACCGGCGGTACAGGAAGAGCGGGATCCCGGACCCCATGGATCCGGATTGGATCACCTTCCGCCAGGAGGCGGTGACCGAGTCGGTGGCGGCCATCCATGATCGGCTGGTCGCCATCGATCCCGGGCTCGTCCTGCTCGCCTACCCCATCGGCCGGCTCAACGACGCGCGGAGCTTCAACTATCAGGACTGGCCCGCGTGGCTGACCCTGGGTGTCATCGACGGGGTGCTGCCGCAGATCTACACCGCGGATCCGGCCGAGTTCGCGACCTCGCTCCTCGCGCACGATGCGGCCTACGGCGGTGACCGGCTGCTGGGCGTGACGCTGGATGCGTTCCGCGCCGGTGTGGACATCGGCGGGCAGATCGAGACCTCGCGGCTGCTCGGATTCAGCGGCACCTCTCCCTTCCGCCACGGGACCATGGCGTCGCTGGGCTACCTCGAGGATCTCCGGCGAGGCTGGACGGGCACTGCCGCCTGGCCCGCGATGCCGTGGAAGAACGCGAAGGTGAAGAACCTGAAGCTGGCCGGCGCCTGTGCCTCCGACCTGAGCAAGCGGCGCTGGAAGGTGACGAACCCCAACGCGTGGGCGATCCCCGTGGAGTGGTGGGTGCCGACGACCGGAGAGGTGGGCACCTACTTCGCGCCGCCCGGGCAGTCCTTCTACGAGGCCGCGGGCGACAGGCTCCCCCTGTCCATCTCGCTGCTCAAGTGGAGCGATGCCAGTCGGCGGCCCCAGCTCGCCGCCGCCGTCACCTTCGCGTGCAAGGTGGCCTCACCGTAGCCCCGGCGCAGCGCATCCTGGCTTGGCGCCCCGTTCGCGGCCTCCCTATGCTCCGCCGCCATGAGGACGGAGAAGAAGCCCGCCACGAAGAAGGCGCCCGCGAAGAAGGCCCGTTCGAAGAAGGCCGTCACGAAGGCGCCGGCGAAGAAGCCGATGATCAAGCGCCGCGATGACCTGGGTGCACCGGCGGACGCGTTCTTCGAGCGCCACCCGCCGGAGCTCCGCGCGTTGCTCGAGGGACTGAGGGCCGTGGTGAAGAAGGCGTGCCCGGAGGCCCGCGAGTCCATCAAGTGGGGCATGCCCTACTACGAGCTGAAGAGCGGGTTCTGCGCGCTCTACGCCTCGGACACGTACGCCGCGATCCAGATCATGGCCCCGCCCGAGACGCTCGACGATCCGGACGGCAAGCTCGAGGGGAAGGGCAAGACCATGCGCCACCTCAAGGCGCGCACCGCCGCGGACATCGACGAGGCGTCGATTGCCCGGTGGGTGAAGACGGCGGCGGCGCTGCACGCCTGAAGCGGGCTGCGCGCGCGGTCCTCATTGGAAGACGCGCGGAGGCCCGGGCGGACGGTCCGAAACCCGTGGCCGTGCGTCCTCGAGTTCTTCAGCGCGCGGCGACGGGGGTGATGTCCACCTGCTCGGCGTGCGGCACGGTCCGGCCGAGGAACCTCGCGGCCACCTCCACGAAGCGCTCCGGCACATCGGTGACGAAGTACGCGTGCTCGGGCCCGGTCGTCCCGGCGGAAGGCGCAGTGGCCAGCATGCCGGTCGCCGAGAGCGCCTCGAAGGCGGCCTCGGCCACTGCCTCCGCGGAGTCCACCAGCGCGACGGTCGGTCCCATCACCTCGCCGATCACACCCTTGAGCAGCGGGTAGTGCGTGCAGCCGAGCACCAGCGCGTCCACGCCCACCCCGGCGAGCTCGCGCAGGTAGCGTTGGGCGGCAAGGCGCGGGACCTCGCCCTCGGTCCAGCCCTCCTCGGCGAGCGGAACGAACAAGGGGCACGCGCGCGCGGTGACCTGGACATCCGGGCGGGCCTTGATCAGCGCCCGCTCGTAGGCACCGGAGCGGATGGTCCCCGGCGTTCCGATCACGCCCACCCTTCCGGTCACCGTTCGTGCGGCGGCCGCGTGCGCGCCGGGCTCGATCACCCCCAGCACCGGCACCGGGAGCGCGCGGGCCATCGCCTCCACCGCCACCGCCGAAGCCGTGTTGCACGCCACCACCAGCAGCTTCACCCCGCGGTCGGCGAGGAACCTCCCGTTGGCGAGCGCGTAGCGGGTGACGACCTCGCCGGACTTGGTCCCGTACGGAACGCGCGCGGTGTCCCCGAGGAACAGGGTGGACTCGTGGGGCAGCCGCGCCATCAGCGCGCGGAGGACGGTGAGCCCTCCCACGCCGGAGTCGAACACGCCGATGGGACTGTGCGCGCCAGGGCTCATGCGTGCAGCAGGTAGCACGAACGAAACCGCCCGGCACCGGGAGGCTTCCCCGGTCCGGGCGGCGTCTCTATTCTCTGCGGTGGTTCGCCGGTCGGAAGGGCCGGGGCCGGCGAACCGTCAGTCCCTACTCGCGGTAGAGCATCACCGTCAGCGGCGTCTGCTCCGAAGGCCAGACGCCCGCCTGCACCGTCACCATCGGGGCGTTGGGCCAGGGCGACGCGTAGTCGTGCCAGGCGCCCACCGCCTGCACCGAGACCCGGTACGTGCCCGGCATCAGGTAGTCGTACGCCACCCAGGGCACGTTGCAGGGCTGCTCGTCGCCGGCGCCGGGGTACACCCACTGGCCCTGCTCGTCCTCGAAGTTCACGTACACCTTCGTCACGCCCGCCTGCATGCACGTCTCGGCGACAGGTCCATTGCTGAGCTGCCACCGGAGCACCGCGCCGCCCACCGCCCACTGCAGGTCGTAGTGCGCGGACGACGCCTGCCGCGGCTGGATGTAGAGCGGCCCATCGAACCGGTAGAGCGGGTAGCCGAACGAATCCACCGCGAGCAGCGTGATGGTGTGCTGGCCGATCCCGAGGTACCGCGTGGGCACGCCGTTGCCGCTCGTTCCCTGCGTGCAGAAGTAGCGGCCCTCGTCCTGCCCATCGATCCACACGTCCACGTAGTCCACCCCGGCCTGCGCGCAGGAGGGGTTGGCGAAGTCACCCGTGGGCGGCATCCGCCACGTGAGGAACGCGTAGGAGGCGACCGCGTCCAGGCTCACCGTCACCTCCACGTCGCCGTCGATGTTGAAGTGGCCGGCGCGCTCGAAGAGGACCTCGTTGCTGCCACCGAGTCCCTGCAGCACGAACGGGTAGTGCCCCGCCCGGAAGTCGTGGAGCACCACGCCCGGGTAGCCGCTCACCAGGCACGGATAGATGCCGCCGTTCTCCAACCGCTCGCCCTCGATGATCACCCGCACCGAGTGCACGTCCGGCGTCTGCTGACAGGTGAAGCCGGCGAAGGACCAGTGGAAGGTCACGTCCCCCGGCCAGGCGTTGCGCGAAGGCGGCGGGTTGTTCCTGCCACCCCCACCGTCGTTATCCACCACCACGCAACCGGTGGAGAGGGCCGTGAGGAGGAATGCGGCGAAGAGCTTCGTGTTCATGGCGGTATTCCTGTTGGAGGCACCGTCGACGTCGTCGGCAACCGCACAAGACGCTCGCGCCCTCCCGCTATTCAAAGCAACCGCATGATCGTGACCGCCCACACACCTGCCTGCCGTTCTCTCACCGGGTCCGTTAGTTTGACCCCTCCTGTAGCGGGTGCTACCGGAGAGCGACGATGAACTCGGTCTTCACCGGCACGCTCGCCTCCTTCTCGGCGCTGGACATCATCTCCGAGGCCTCCCTCATCGAGCTGTTCGTGCTCGTGGTGCTGCTCGGCGCGTCGATCGTGTCGTGGGCGTTGATCGCGCTCAAGGCCCGGCAGCTCTCCGTCGCCCGCAAGCAGTCGGTGGCGTTCCTCGGTGCGTTCTGGAAGGCGTCGCGGCTCGAGGCCATCTACCAGACGTCGCAGGAGCTGGACGCCTCGCCGGTGTCCAAGGTCTTCCGCGCCGGCTACGAGGAGCTCTCGCGGCTCTCGCAGGGACGGGACGCGAAGGACGCGGCGCTCGGCGACCGGATGGGCGGGATCGAGAACGTGGAGCGGGCGCTCAACCGCGCATCCACCTCGGAGATCACCTCGCTCGAGCAGAACGTGCAGTTCCTCGGCACGGTGGGCGCCACCTCTCCCTTCATCGGCCTCTTCGGCACGGTGGTGGGCATCCTCTCCGCGTTCCAGGAGATCGCCGCCGCGGGCAAGGCGGACCTGGCCACGGTGACCGCGCCCATCGGCAACGCGCTCTTCGCCACCGCGGCGGGGCTCTTCGCGGCGATCCCCGCGGTCATCGCCTAC
>CAZCWA010000095.1:0-13364 GCA_964502265.1 uncultured Myxococcaceae bacterium
ACTTCATCGCCATCCCCAAGCCCAACATGTACCAGTCGCTGCACACCACGGTGATCGGTCCGCTCGGCGAGCGCATCGAGGTGCAGATCCGCACCGAGGAGATGCACCGGATCGCGGAGGAGGGCATCGCCGCACACTGGGCCTACAAGGAGGGCGCCAAGCGCGACGCGTTCAAGAAGGACGACGAGAAGTTCGCCTGGCTGCGCCAGCTCCTCGAGTGGCAGCAGGACCTCAAGGACCCCAAGGAGTTCCTCGAGACGGTGAAGGTGGACCTCTTCACCGACGAGGTCTTCGTCTTCACGCCCAAGGGGGACGTGCGCTCGTTGCCGCGCGGGGCCACGCCGGTGGATCTCGCCTTCGCCATCCACTCGGACGTGGGCTCGCGGTGCGTGGGCGCCAAGGTGAACGGGAAGATCGTCCCCCTCCGCTACAAGATGAAGAACGGGGACACGGTGGAGATCCTCACCGCCCCGTCCGCGCACCCGTCCAAGGACTGGCTGACCTTCGTCAAGACCTCGCGGGCGCAGCAGAAGATCCGCGCCTGGATCAAGGCGCAGCAGCGGGAGAAGAGCACGCAGCTCGGGCGCGAATTGGCGGACCGCGAGTTCCGCAAGTTCGGGCTCAACTTCAACCGGCTGATGAAGGGCGGCGAGATCAAGCCGCACGCCAACGACCTCGGCTACCGGCAGGAGGAGGATCTGCTGGCGGCAATAGGCTACGGGAAGATCGCGCCGCACCAGCTCATCCAGCGGCTGGCGCCGGAGAAGGTCGCGCAGGACGGCAAGAGCGCGACGCCGGAGGCCCAGAACGCGGTGGCGGCCTCCGCCTCGTCGGTCATGTCCGGGCTCTCCCGCATGACCGAGGCGGCGCGCAAGCTCGTCGGCCGGCAGAGCAAGACGGGCGTGCAGATCGGCGGCGTGGACGACGTGCTGGTGCGCTTCGGCCGGTGCTGCAACCCGGTGCCGGGCGATCCCATCGCCGGGTTCATCACCCGCGGCCGCGGCGTCACCGTGCACACCGTCGCCTGCGAGAAGGCGCTCGCCACCGATCCCGAGCGGCGGGTGGACGTGAACTGGGACGTCCGCGGCGACTTCAAGCGGCCGGTCACCCTGCGCGTGCTCACCGCGGATCGCCCGGGCCTGCTCGCGGACATCTCCAACACCTTCAGCAAGAAGGGCGTGAACATCTCGCAGGCGAACTGCCGCGCCACCGGAGACGACCGCGCGGTGAACACCTTCGAGGTCACCATCAGCGACCTCAAGCAGCTCACCGAGCTGATGCGCAGCATCGAGTCCCTGGGCGGCGTGTACTCGGTGGAGCGCATCTAGGGCGCGTGTGCTAGAGGGGGCCGCATGACGCGCAAGGTGCTGCACACGGACGACGCTCCGAAGGCAATCGGTCCCTACTCGCAGGCGGTGCAGGTGGAGGGCGGGCGGATGACGTTCCTCTCCGGCCAGATCCCGCTCGATCCGAAGACGATGGAGCTGGTCGGCGGCGACGACGTGGTCGCCCAGACCGAGCAGGTGATGAAGAACCTGGAGGCGGTGCTGAAGGCCGGCGGCCTGACGTTCGCGCACGTGGTCCGGTGCGGGATCTTCCTGCAGGACATGGCGGACTTCGCGCGGGTGAACGAGGTCTACGCGCGCTACTTCAAGGACGCGCCGCCCGCGCGCGCCACCGTGCAGGCCGCAGGGCTCCCCCGCGGCGTCCGGGTCGAGATCGACGCGATCGCGGTAGGCTAGGGCCTCACAGCGCGCCGGCGGCCCGGGTCCGCGTGCTGCCGGTGCCTGACCATGCGAGCCTTCGCCGTTCTCCTCCTCCTCGTCTGCTTCCTCCCCGCCGCCGCGCGCGCGCAGGGGAGCGGGGAGGGCTTCACGCCCCCGCCGCTGGTGGACGTGCCCACCGGCGACGAGCCCGAGCCCCCGCCGTCCTCTACGGGCGCGCAGGAGGACGGCACCGGCACGTACCAGCCCCGGCCCGGGCACTCGCCGCTCTTCGGCGTGCCCGCGCGCCCACCCCCGCCCGAGGTGGGGCTGATGGTGACCGAGAGCCTCTTCGGCATGCTCACCGCCGCGGGCACCGGGCTGCTCGGGTACTACCTGCTGGTGAAGCCGCTCTCGCAGTCCGGCGCGGTGGATCCGGCGGTGGGCAACCTCATCTTCGTGCTCACCTTCGCCAGCGTGCCGATGACGGTGGCGCAGACCCAGGTGAACCTCGCCAACGGGAGCCGCTACTACTCGAGCGAGAGCTGGCCGGCGTACCTCACCGCGCTCGGCGCGCAGGCGGCGGCGATTGGCGGCTTCTACGCCTTCGGCGGCGTCAACGGCGAGCACGGCGAGCGGGTGCTGCTGATCGGCACCGTGGTGGGCGTGCCGCTGGTGACGATGGCGGTGATCAACCTCACCAAGCAGCCGAAGCGCGCCACGGTGCGCCGCGGCTCACTGGTCGGCCACGCGCCCGGAGACGGGTTCGCGCTCGGCGTTCCCATCCCTTCGCTCGTCCCTGTGCGGACGGCGGGGGGATTCGATCTCGGCGTGCAGGTGCCGCTGGCTTCGGGGAGCTTCTAGGCCCGTCTCACAACGTCCCGGCGAGCACGGGCAGGGCGAAGGCGCTCCGGACCTCGCGCCGGGCGAAGTCGGTGGGGCTGGCGGAGATCTCCCACGGCCGGCGGCGCGGATCCGGCGGCGGGGGAGAGGCCGGCTGGTGCAGTCCCCTCGAGGCGGCCACGCCCATCAGGCTCCACCGGGCCGCGAGGAGGCCGATCACGGATGCGGTCCCCACCGGCCCCAGCCCCGACTGCGACTGGACGATGCCGAACCAGTAGGCTGCGCCGAGTCCGGCCAGGGTGACGAAGTGGACCACGGCCGAGGAGAGGACCGCCCGCCGGAAGCTGCCGGCGTACAACCCATCGTTCCCTGCCGCGAGGTGGGCCGCCAGCCCCGCCGCGAGCGGTGCCGCCACCAGCGACACCAGCGGAATCACCACCAGCCCGATGGCGCCCATCCACACATAGGCGCCCGCGCTGCCGGGCCCGCTCATGGTGCCGGAGAGCCCGAGGCCGGTGGCGAGGAGCAGGTCCACCACCACCACGCTGCTCGAGGCGGCGAGGACCTCACGGAGGCGGACCTTTCCCGCGAACGGGTCCGGGACCGCCTCCGACTGCAGCTCCAGCCCCCGCGCCTCCGGGCCCTCCACCTGCGCCCATGCGACGGCCTCTGGCAGCAGGCGGGCCGCGCGGGGCGTACCCGAAGACCAGGCACCGGGAGGACCTTCGCCATCCGTGGGCGAGACACCGGGAGCAGCGGCGAGCGAGGCGAACACGAGGAGGGCAGGCAGCGTCATGGCGCGCGACCGTAGCCGGCCTCAAAGAGAAGCGGCTGCCGGATCCAGAAAGATCCGACAGCCGCCCAGACTGCTTCAGCGTGAAAGCCTTCGAAGTTCCGGGACTACTTGCCGGCCTTCTTCAGCTCCTCGTCGATGACGCGCTTGAACTCGCTCACCGGCTGGGCGCCCACGAGGGTCCGACCGTTGATGAAGAAGGTCGGGGTGCCGTTGGCGCCGATCCGCATGCCCTCGGCCGAGTCCGCGTCGATCTGCGCCGCGTACTTGTTCGAGTCGAGCACCTGGCGGAACTTGCCCATGTCCAGCTTCAGCTCCTCGGCGTAGCGCTCGAGGGACGCCCGGTCGAGCGCCTTCTGATTCTGGAAGAGCTTGTCGTGGTACTGCCAGAACTTGCCCTGCTCGTTGGCCGCCATGGACGCGGCCGCGGCGATCTTGGCGTTCGGGTGGAACGGCAGCGGCTGGTGCTTGAACGCGATCCGGACCTTGTTGCCGTAGTCCTTCTCGATCTGCTCCAGGGTCGGCAGCACCCGGGCGCAGAACGGGCACTCGAAGTCGCTGAACGCCACGATGGTGACCGGCGCGTTCTTCGGGCCCTTGGAGGGCGCGGCGTCGATCTTGATGTCCTTCACCACCGCAGGCTCGGCCGGCGCGGCGGCGGGGACCACGGAGGGCGCGGGGGCGGCGGCGGCGGCCGTCTCCAGCAGCTTCTCGTAGAGCTGATCCGGCTTGGTGCCCTCGGCGAGCAGCTTGTTGGCGCGCTCGAGCTCCTGGTCGATCACGGCCTTGAACGCGGGGAACGGCTGCGCGCCCACGAACTGCTTGCCGTTGATGAAGAAGGTCGGGGTGCCGTTGGCGCCGAACTGGCTGCCGGCGTCCGAGTCCGCCTGGACCTTGGCCCGGTACTTCTGGCTGTCGAGGTCGGCCTTGAACTTCTTCATGTCCAGCTTGAGCTCCTCGGCGAAGCGCTCCAGCGAGGCGCGGTCACGCGACTGCATGTTGGCGAAGAGCTTGTCGTGGTACTCCCAGAACTTGCCCTGCGCGTGCGCCGCCATGGACGCCTCGTGGGCCAGCTTCTGCTCCGGCGACGAGCCGCGGAGCTGGTGGCGGAACGCGATCCGCACGTCCTTGCCGTAGGTCTTCTTGATCTCCTCCAGCGTCGGGACCACGCGGCCGCAGAACGGGCAGTAGAAGTCCGAGAACTCGACGATGGTCACCTTGGCGTTCTTCGGGCCGAACACGGGGGTGTCCGCCGGGATGTCCACCTTGCGGACCACGTTCGCTGGCGGCGCGGCCGGGCGCTGCGGCGCGGGCGCGGAGGCCGGCAGGGTCTCCATCAGCCGGGCGTAGAGCTGGTCCGGCCTGGTGCCCTCGGCGAGCAGCTTGTTGGCGCGGGCGAGCTCCTCATCGATCACGGCCTTGAAGGACGCGAACGGCTGCGCCCCCACGAAGTTGCGGCCGTTGATGAAGAAGGACGGGGTGCCGTTGGCGCCCAGCGCCGAGCCGGCCTCGCTGTCCGCCAGCACCTTCTGGCGGAACTTGCCCGAGTCCAGGTCCGCCTTGAACTTGTTCATGTCCAGCTTGAGGTCCTGGGCGATCTTCTCCAGCGTGGCGCGGTCACGGCCCTGCATGTTGGCGAAGAGCTTGTCGTGGTACTCCCAGAACTTGCCCTGCGCGTGCGCGGCCATGGAGGCCTCGGCGGCGAGCTTCTGGTCCGGCGGCGAGCCGCGGAGCTGGTGGCGGAAGATCACCCGGACGTCGTTGCCGTAGGTCTTCTTGATCTCCTCGAGCGTGGGGAGCACGCGCGAGCAGAACGGGCAGTAGAAGTCCGAGAACTCGACGATGGTCACCTTCGCGTTGGTGGGGCCGAAGGACGGCGAGTCCGCGGGGACGTCCACCTTGCGGTACTGCGCGGCGGGGGCGGCGGCGGCGGCCGGGGCGGCGCTGCCACCGACGGCGGCGGCGATCTCCTGCGGACCCTTGCCCTGCTTGGCGGCAGCGGCCATCTGGCGGAGCTGCGCCTGGCCACCCGCGCAGGTCGAGTGGTTGGTGAGGCACTTGGCCACCGTGTCCGCCGGGCAGGCCGAGCAGGTGGTGGCGTTGGCCACGGTCATCACCGCGGCCTTCTGCTGGACGGTGAGGCCGTCGAGGATGCCGGCGGGCATCTGGTTCGACTTGAACTGCAGCGCGTTCTCATTCTGGGGCGCTGCGCTGGGGACGGCGGCGGTGGCTCCAGCGGTGCTTCCGGACGAACCGCCCGGCTTCACCACCTGGCCGACGCCGAAGCCGATCAGGGCACCGATCAGCAGGGCTACGACGACACTCGGCTTCATGTAATGACCACTCCTTGAAGGACTGAAAGCGGCGGGCTTGATAACAAAGCGGACCTCGCCAACGCAACCTGCAACGAAGGCCGTCAACGCCCAAATTCCCTCGTCATTCCGAAGTGTTCGGCGGGCAGCGAGGTGTCGATTCCGATGAAACCGCAGGCCGCTTCAGGTCACGTGACCTCTTCTGTCGACGCGCGCGGCAAGCCCTGCCCGCTGCCGATCGTGCTCCTTTCACGCGCGCTCCGGGCCGTCCAGCCGGGCGAGCTCGTCGAATTGCTGGCCACGGACCCCGCCACGCTGGGCGACCTGGAGGCCTTCTGCGCGAGCACCGGAAACGTTCTGGACCGCGTGGAACGGGAAGGCGAGATTCTCCGGGCGAGGGTGCAGCGGAGCGCCCGTTCGGCGGAGGAGGCCATCTGAGCCCGGCGGATGACGGAACTGGCGGCGATGCGCTGGAGGACCTCGCGCGTCACGAGCAGGCGATGGCCTCGGCGGAGCGCAGGCTCGCGGCCGACTGGGCGCGGCGCACGGCGGAGGCCCGGGCGCTGCTCGCTCGGGTGGAGGCGGTGCGTGCGCGGCTGGCCCGGCTGGAGGGCGAAGGTTCGGCCACCCCGGAGCTGCGGCGGCGGCTCGACGAGCTGGGGCTGGACCTGACCCCGCCGGACGTGGGCGCGCTCAAGGACGCGGCGGCGAAGGCCCGGCGGGAGGCGATTGCGGCCCGGCAGAAGGCGCTGGACGAGACCCTCCGGTCGATGAGCGGCTACGTGGCGCGGGTGGTGACGCTCGAGGCCCGCCTGGACGCCGACGAAGCCGCGGTGACGCGCGCGGAGGCGGCGGCCCGCTCGCAAACCCGGCCCGTCGATTCGGCAGAGGCCGACGCCGCGGCCCGGCGCGCCCGGCCCCGGGTGAAGCTGCGGCTGCCGGTGACGCTGGTCCACGGCGATGTGCGCCTCGAAGGCCACAGCGTGGACGTCTCCGAAGGGGGGCTCTACGTCTCCGCGCCGCAGGCCCTCCCCGCCGGCACCGAGATCGACCTCGAGGCGGTCATCTCCGGCGAGCGGATCCGCGCCCGCGGGGTCATCCGGTGGGTCCGCAAGCCCAACGAGGCCACGCTCGATGGGATGACGGGCATGGGGATCCAGTTCAAGGAGCTGGACCCTGCCATCGGCGCCCGCCTCGCGCGCCTGGTGGCCGCGAACGAACCGGCCGTCTGACCGGGCTCAGGTGAGCTGCAGCACCCGCTCCTCGAGCCTGCGGCCGATCCGCACCTCGGTCACCTTCCCGCCATGCGAGAGCAGGATGGAGAGGGTGCTCGAGATCACGTCCTCGGGCCGGTGCGCCTTGCCGTCGTACTGCGCGTAGAGGGTGCGCGTTGCCGCATTGAAGCGCACGGGTCCCAGCTCGGGCAGCCCGCGCAGCGCGGCGAGCAGCAGCTCCCCGTCGCCTTCGGGCACGACGACCTGGAACTCGCCCGAGCGCGAGGTGAGCTCGGAGGTGGGCCCGGCGTAGCGCAGCACGCCGCGGTCGAGCACGGCCACCGCGTCGCACAGCTCCTCCAGCTCCTGGAGGTTGTGGCTGGAGATGACCACCGTCTGGCGGCCCTTCATCGAGCGGACCAGCTCGCGGATGTGCGCGGCGATGCGCGGGTCGAGCCCTGCGGTCGGCTCGTCGAGCAGCACCACCGGCGGCTCGCCCATCACCGCCTGTGCGATGGCCACCCGGCGCGCCATCCCGTGCGAGAGCGTGCCCGCGCGCACCTTCCACGTCTCGGACAGCTCCACCCGCGCAAGCGCCGCCTTCGCCGCCTCCACCGGCGCAGGCAGCCCCTGCAACTTCGCCCAGTAGGTGAGCAGCTCGCCCACGCTCCAGCCCGGCGAGAGCACCGCGTCCTGCGGCAGCACGCCCACCACGTTCTTCAACGCGCCGGGCTTCGCCGGATCCCGCCCGAGCACGCGCACGGTCCCGGCCGAGGGCGCGAGGTAGCCGCAGATCACGCTGAACGTGGTCGTCTTGCCCGCGCCGTTGGGGCCGATGAGCCCGAAGCACTGACCTGCCTCCACGCTGAAGCCCACGCCATTCACCGCGGTCTTCTGACCGAAGCGCTTGACCAGCCCCACGACCTCGATCGCCGCGCTCATACGTCCCTCGCGCGCAGCACCGCGTACGCCGTGCCGAGGAAGAGGAGGGTGAACAGCGCGAGCACGCCCACCGAGAGGAAGAAGGGGCCTGCGTGCGGGTGCAGAAGCCCGGTGGACCAGTGCGAGGGCGTGAGCCAGCGCAGCACGTGGACGAAGGAGGTGGTCGCCTCGGGGCCGGGGAGGCTGTCGGGCCCCAGCGGCCGGTCCACGAACGCGCTGCCGATCCGGTCCACCAGCCAGAGGAAGAAGAGGGCGAAGAAGTTGAAGACGAGGCTCAACACCGGCGTGCGGAAGAGCGCCGAGCAGGTGGTGGTCAGCCCCAGCCACGCGAGCGAGTAGAGCACCGCGGCGATCCAGAACCGCACGAACCAGGCCGCCTGGGTGCCGAAGGCGAAGCCCTCGGTGGAGAGCGCACCGAAGACGAAGACCGCGAGGGTCACCACCCCCACCAGCCCCGTCAGCAGCAGCGCGTTGGCGAGGTACTTGCCCACCAGCACCGAGGACCTGCGCGAGCGCACGGTGAGGTAGCGGATCGCCCGGGGGCCTATCTCGCCGCTGATCGTGTCGAAGGCCATCACCGCCACGTAGAAGGGCAGGAAGAAGAGCACCACGCGCAGGACCAGCAGCACGGTGAGCGGGACCTCGCGCAAGGCGTCGATGAAGTCGCGATCCCAGTCGAAGAAGACGCCGAGGATCCCGGTGCGCGCGGTCTCCAGCATCTGCGCGCCCTGCTCGCCACCGTCCGCGGTGAGCGTGGCCGTCTGCGCTTGAAGCTGCGAGGCCAGAAGCCCGAGCACCAGCGTCACCAGCCCCGTGAACATCGCGAAGAGGAGGAAGAGGACGATGATCCGCGCGCTCTTCAGCGTGCGCTTCGCCTCGGCCAGCGCGACGACCTCGATCTCCCGGAGCCCCTCCACGGCGCGGGAACCTATCCGCAGATCCCTCGCCGGGCGAGCGGCCTGACGAAATCGTGCGCCTTCCACTGGAGGCTCCGCACCACGCGGGTACCATCCGCGCCCATGCTCCGCCGTCTGCTCCAGGTCTGCGCGCTCGTGATCGTCGGCGCCGCCGCGGCCGGCTCCACCTCGGATGAGCCCGCACCTTTCAACCGCCCCGAGCGGCCCGAGTGGGTCGACCTCTCCGGGACCACGGGTGCCCTCGCCGGCGCAGAGACAGGCCTTTCCGTGCAGGAGCCCGGACCGCTCCGCCCGGTGGCCCTGCCGGTGCCGGACCGCCTGAGCGATCCGCCGTTGCCGAAGGTGAAGGGGCTCGCCCGCTCGGAGGATCTGCTCGCGCGCGCGCGCCGCAACACCGAGGGCCGGCTGGTGGTCGAGGTCGATGGCCGGCTGCGCACGCTCACCGTCGATCCCGCGCTGCAGGACCGGCTCACCGCGATCATGAAGAGCTACCAGACGCCCTACGCGGCGGTGGCGGTGATCGAGCCTGCGACGGGGAGGGTGCTCGCGCTGGCGGAGCACTCGGAGGCCAACCCCGGGCTGCGCGGGCTGCCGCTCAAGGCCGCGTTCCCCGCCGCGTCGATCTTCAAGGTGGTCACCGCGGGCGCGCTCCTGGAGAAGGGCGTCAAGGCGGAGGACACCGCGTGCTCCTTCGGCGGGATGCGCCGGCTCAACGCGAAGCACCTCGAGGACACCCCGCGCGACAACGAGTGCTTCACCCTCGCCCAGGCGCTCGGGTTCTCGGCCAACGCGGTGTTCGCCAAGATGACCGTCAACCACCTCGACCGCGACGGCCTCGTCGATGCCGCCGAGCGCTTCGGCTTCAACCGCGCGTTCGAGTTCGCCATGCCGCTCGAGCCGTCCCTCGCCTCGGTGCCGGAGGATCGCTTCGGGTTCGGCGAGACCGGCGCGGGCTTCGGCGACGTGTTCCTCTCCCCCTTGCACGGCGCGCTGCTGGCCGCGGTGCCCGCCAACGGGGGCCTGCTCCGCGCGCCGGTGATCTTCGAGGACGACGCGCAGGCGCTGCCGGAGCCGGTGCGCGTGGTCGACGAGGAGGTCGCATTGGCGCTGGGCGAGATGCTCGAGGAGACCGTCACCCGCGGCACCGCCCGCCGCGTCTTCCGCGAGCGCGGCTTCCGCGTCGACGGCGCGGTGGGGAAGACGGGATCGCTCGCGGACCGGAAGCCCTTCCGCGACTACTCCTGGTTCGTGGGCTACGCGCCGAAGAACGCCCCGCGCGTGGCCGTGGCGGCGGTGATCGTCAACGACCCGAAGTGGCGGATCCGCGGGACCTGGCTCGGACGCGAGGCGCTGCGGCTCGGCGTCCAGTCGCCGCTGGCGCGCGCGCCCGAAGAGGAGGGCGCAGAGGCCACCGCCGAGGCCGCGCAGCCCTGACGTCCGCGTGCGGCCGGGAGTAGGGTGCCGCCGCATGAACCCTCCCTCCCTCCGGCTGGCCGCCACTGCCCTCGTGCTCGCGGCCCTTCCCGCCTTCGCCGATCACGTCACCGCCAACCCCACCGTCGCCTACGCGCTCGACGAGGCGCTCACGCCCCACGAGTTCGGCATCGAGATGCACGCGGGCTCGGTGAGCTGGAGCGCGGGCTGCGGCGGCGGTGCGGAGGAGGGCGAGGTGCAGGTCTCCCTCGTCGACGCGGCGGGCGGCTCGTTCAAGAGCGTGGCCCACGTGCGCGAGGCGGGCAGCCCTTCGGGGACGACGGTGGTGGCCATCGATCCGGGGCAGGCCTTGCGCGCGCGGGTCTCGGCGACGTGCTGCTCGGACTGCAACAACCTCGGCGTGCACACGGTGATGAAGTCCGTCGAGACCGAGCTTGTGGTGCGGCCCCTCGTGCTCGCCGCGCCCCCCGCGTTCGTCTCTGTCGATCCGGTGGACGTCTACGAGTGCCTGCCGGTGGGCCAGACGGTGAAGGCCGCCGTCTCCTTCCGCGGCCGCCCCAACGAGACCGCCAACGAGCGGGTGCGGATCGTCCTGCGCGGCGCGGGGGTGGACATCGACATCGAGGAGAGCGCGTTCGACGCCCACGGCACCGAGCTCTCCATCACCGCCACCGAGGCCGGCACCGTGGACTACCACCTCGTCCACCAGCCCTACGGCGTCGTCTCCAACCGCGTCACGCTGAAGGCCGATGCCACCGGCTGCAAGCACGCGCCGGGCGAGCCTCCGGAGGAAGTGGAGGAGGAGACCTCGGGCGGGTGCGCCGCTGCGCCGGGCGGGCTCGCAGCCGCGCTGGCCCTGGCGCTCCCGGCGTTCAGGCGGCGCCGCGCATAGCGGCTAGATGTCCATCTGCTCGCCGAAGGAGCAGTGGTTGAGGAAGGCCTGGCGGAGCATGGGGATCCGGTCGCCGACGGCCTGGGCGCCCATGATGGCCACCGTGTCCACCACCACCGCGAGCTGCTTGGCGCGGATGAAGAGCGCGGTGTTCCCGCCCTGCAGCTCGTCCTCGTACAGGAGCGGACCGATGGCCATCCCGAGGTTGTCCATCGCCCGGCGCGGGAAGCCGGCGCGCAACAGCTCCTTCCGATAGACGAAGGTGGCGAAGTTCACCGCCTCCACCGCCTCGATCAGGATGTCGAGCCGCGCCCTGTCCACCCCCTCGTACTCGCCCAGGCGGAAGCGCTCCCGAATGGCCTCGTTGTGCGGGAAGCGGCGGTCGACCAGCTTCTGCACCGCGTCCACCGTCCGCCAGATCATCGCCTTGGCCGGCTCCAGCGCCTCGTTCACCGGCGGCGGCCCCTCGGGCGGCTTCTGGGCGAGGCCCATCGCCACGTCCCCCCGCGCGCTGTGCAGCAGCTCGAGCTGCTTGTCCGGGATCGCCTGCTTCAGCTCGTGGCCGAAGTCCCGCACCAGCTCCAAGAGCGCGTCCGCCCGGCGAACGAGATCCGGCGGATCGATGTCCTCCCGGCGGTAGTCGAAGGGCCGCTCGGGGGGCTCCTCGCCCAGGTACACCGGCCCCACCTGCAGCGCCCGGAACGATTTGGCCAGCTCGGGATCCCGCGCCTCGAAGGCGCTGTGTCCCCCCGTGGCCAGCGCGTCCAGGCACCGCACCGCGTCCCACCCCGCCGCCCAGTACCCGCCTGCGTGGCCGTGCTTCGCGTCCAGCTCCAACAGCGACTCCAGCAGCGCCCGCACCTGCTCGTCCGGCAACGACGCGACCTGCGGCAGGTCCAGCCCCTCCCGGTACACCTCCAGCGCCCAGCACACCTGCGCCAAGGCCTCCACCGTCACCGCCACCGTCCGCCGCTTGTTCGGCACCGAGATGTCGAACGCCCGCGCCACCTCCGGCCGCCGGCCCTGCAACGCCCGCGTGCACGCGCGCATCCGCTTCACCACCTGCCACGCGGACCCGAGCAGCGCCTTGTCCTCCGACGTCAACGGCGGCGGCCCCTCCTCCGGCGGCGGGTGATCCTCCTCCCAGTCCGTCAGCCGCAGCGCGTGCTCCCGCGCGGTGAACCGCTCCATCCGGTCGATCCCCGCCGCGTCCAGCGCCGACACGTGCTCGCTCATCAGGTCCGAGAGGCTGTCCAGCCGCCACAGCAGTTGCTGCGGATCGAGCAGGTTCCAGGCGTAGGTCGGGGTCTGCATCTCGCCTCCGTCCGCGTGTGAGGGCTCACATGGTCCGTGCAGGCACTCGCAATGTCTTTGCGGCGACTCGCAACGTCTCTGCGGCGACTCGCAACGTCTTTGCGGCGACTCGCAACGTCTCTGCGGCGACTCGCAATGTCTTTGCGGCGACTCGCAACGTCTCTGCAGGGACTCGCAGTGTCTTTGCAGCGACTCGCAACGTCTCTGCAGGGACTCGCAACGTCCCTGCAGGGACTCGCAGGGCTCAGGTGTCCTTCTTCTCGCTGGGCGAGTTCGGATACGGGTTGACGATCTCGGCGTAGGCGACGGGATCGTCCACCAGCGCGAGGCCGGCGACGACGCGCAGCCGGTTCATCTGCCCGTAGATGGCGAGGTGCAGCGTGTTCCTGATCGCGGTGGCCGCCTTCTTCCCGTCCTTGGAGTTCTCCTGGAAGCCGTCCGCGACGGGGATCTCCTTGAGGTAGCGCTTCACCGCGGCGAGGTCTGCCGGCGTGATGTGGGCGGCCTGCGCCTCGGCCGGGTGGTTCTCGATCCCGTGCTCGAGCGCCTGGAGCACCTTGAGCGTGTAGGGGACCAACTTCCCGGTGCGGATCGAGGTGCCGAACTCGGCCCGCGCCCAGTGGTTGACGGGGAAGGTGAGCTTGATCGCCTGCCGGAGCGCGTTCGACAGCCGCCCCGCCTCCTCCAGCACCTCGCCCAGCTTCCGCGTCTTGCCGCGAAGCTGCTCCACCTGCACGGCCTGGCCCGCCTCGAGGGACTCGAACTGCGCCACCTCCTCGTCCAGCGCATCGAAGAACTGCTCGTTCAGCCCGCGCGTGGCGAGCTTCGCCAGGTGCCGCCTCCCCGCGCGGCTCGCCAGCTTGGCGGCGTTGATCGTGTCGTTCGGCTTCCAAGGTGCCCGCTTCATTCGTCGTCCCCCTGCTTTTCCCCGGAATTGGGGTCAGGACAACGATGGGCGACCAGGCTAGCGTGTGTCAAATCGCGGAAGGCCCCCTCATCT
>CAZCWA010000096.1:0-13337 GCA_964502265.1 uncultured Myxococcaceae bacterium
GCCCGAGCTCCCCGAGGTCGTCCACCTCGCCGCGAGCGACCCTGCCAACCCGTGGGGCGCGCTGCTCAAGTGGCCGGCGCTGGAGGGCGTGGAGGGGACGCGCGGTCCGTCGCGCACCGCGGGCGCGCGGGTGATCCTCGTGGACGGAGCGCTGCGGGCGCACCTGACGAAGCTCGGGCGACAGCTCCTCGTGTGGCTGCCGGAGGAGGAGCCGGACCGCTCGCGGGTGGGGCGGGCGGTGGCAGAGCGCATCGCCGCGCTGGGATCGCTCGGCGAGCCCCGGCTCATCTTCGAGATCAACGGGCGCCCTCCCGAGGACCATCCCCTCGCCGCGTTCCTCATGCGCGCCGGCTACACCGCATCGTCGCAGGGACTCTTCCTCTCCCGGCCCACCGCGCCGGCGTCCGCGCCCGCGGCCGAAGAGGTGGAGGAGGCGGAAGAGGTGGAGGAGGGCTAGATGCCCGAGGGCGATACGATCTTCCGCGCCGCCCGTACCCTGCAACGCGCGCTCGCCGGCCATGTCGTCACCCGCTTCGACGCGCAGCTCGCGCCCGTCCGGGACGTCGATCGCGTCACCTCCTTCGCCGGCCGCACGGTGAAGGAGGTCAGCGCGCGTGGAAAGCACCTGCTGATGTCCTTCGACGGGAGCCCGCCGCTGACGCTGCGCACGCACATGCGGATGAACGGGAGCTGGCACCTCTACCGTCCCGGAGAGGCCTGGCGCCGCGGCGCGCACCGCGCCCGGATCGTGATCGAGACCTCTGCCTTCGTCGCCGTCGCCTTCGACGTGCAGGAGGCCGAGGTGCTCACCGAAGGGGGGCTCGCACGGCACGAGCGCCTGGGCCAATTGGGACCGGACCTGCTCGCGCCCCGCTTCGACGAGGACGAGGCGCTGCGCCGGCTGCGCGAACGACCGGAGCGCACGCTGGAGGAGGCGCTGCTCGATCAGCGCGTGGTGGCCGGCGCGGGCAACGTGTTCAAGTCCGAGATCCTCTTCACCGTCCGCGTCCATCCCGAGCGGCGGGTGGGCGAGCTGGACGACGAGACGCTGCGCGGGCTGCTGAAGGTCGCGCGGCAGTACCTGCTCACCAACGTGGGCGAAGGCAGCGGCGGCGGGATGGTCACCTGGACAGGCTTCCGCCGCACCACCGGGCGCTCGGACCCTTCGGCGCGGCTGTGGGTGTACGGCCGGATGGACGAGCCTTGTCGCGTGTGCGGGACGCCCATCCAGATGCGGCGGCACGGCGAGGGATCCCGAAGCACGTACTTCTGTCCCCGCTGTCAGCCTTTCATCGCTCCGGCCCGTTCCACGCCCGAACCGCCTTGGTGAACGGCGTCCAAAGCGCCGGCTCCACCTCGACGTCCAGCGCGTGTCCGGCGAGCGGCTGATTCTGTCGCAACGCCTCGGCCAGCGCCCGCGCCGCGGCGGCGAGCTCCGGCCTCGGCCCCGGCGCATCGGTGGATTCGAAGAGCAGGGTCCGGCCGTGGTGGGCCATGCGCACGAGCCGCCTCGACTGCTCCAGGGATCGCTCCACCTTCTCCTGGAAGCTGCGGCTGCGGAAACGCCCTTCCGCGCGCGCGTCGAGCAGCTCCTCCTGCAGGGTGCGCAGCAGCGGGAACACGCCATCGAAGGGCTCCACCGCGGTGACGGCAGCCTCCTTCTGCTCGAGCCGATTGGCGATGAGGTCCCACTCCTTCGCCAGCGCCGTCCTCGCGATGCCGAGCCGCCGCCGCAGCACCGCCCGCAGCCGCAGGAGGGACACGAGCAGGTTCATCGTCAGGGCGGAGAGCGCACCGGTGGCCACCGACGCCAGCCTGTGCTCGAGCGTCACCCCGAAGCTCTCGCTGGGGATGAGCAGCACGTAGAAGACGGTGAAGGCGCCCACGATGTACGCGCCGCCCAGCCCGGTCCGGAACGCCAGCCACACGGTGGCGAAGGTCGCGAGCAGCAGCGTGTGCATCACCGGCAGCACGAGGCCGATGAGCACCGCGATCCCACCCCCGAGCACGGACGCCGCGAACTGCTGCAGCCCCCGGCGGACGCCGCCATACACGGACGGCGCGGTGCACACGGCGGCCACGAACGGCGCCGAGAGCCGGTCCGTCACCCCCAGCAGATCCACCACCAGCACGGCCAGCAGCGCGGCCACCGCGGCCTTCCCCGCGATGTAGAGCGGGTCCGCCAGCCTCGGGCTCACCATGTCAGCGGACGCCACCCGCTTCCGGAATGGGCAGGAACATCGGCGCCCCCGGGCCGAGCGGGATCTCGAAGACCATCCACACCACCAGCATCAGCGACCAGACGACGAGGAAGGCGAGCGTATAGGGGAGCATGGTGGCCACGATCGTCCCGATGCCGGCCTTCTTGTCGTAGCGCTGCACGAACGCGATGATCAGCGCGAAGTAGCTCATCATCGGCGAGATGATGTTCGTCACGCTGTCGCCCACGCGGTAGGCGGTCTGCACCAGCTCCGGCGAGAACCCGAGCAGCATGAACATGGGGATGAAGATGGGCGCCATGATCGCCCACTTCGCGCTCGCGCTGCCCATGATCAGGTTGATCGCCGCGGAGAGCACCACGAAGGCCATCATCAGCGGGATGGGGCCCAGGCCCAGCGCCTTCAGCCCGTCCGCGCCCTTCACCGCCACGATCAGCCCCAGGTTCGACCAGTTGAACCACGCCACGAACTGCGCGGCGAAGAACACGAGCACCATGTACGAGCCCAGCGTCTCCATCGACTTCGACATGCCGCGGATGAGGTCCGCGTCGTTCTTCACCGTCCGCGCGCCGATGCCGTAGGCCGTCCCCACCAGCGCGCCGAGCACGAAGATCAGCGTGACGATGCCGGTCATGAAGGGCGAGCGCAGCAGCGAGCCGGTCTGCGCATCGCGCAGGAAGCCGTCCTCGGGGACGGTGCCCCAGAGCAGAAGCCCGCCCAGCACCGCCGCGGTGATCCCGGCGAAGAGCAGGCCGCGTTTCTCGTGCGGCTCGAGCCCCTTCAGCGCCGCGTGCTCCTCCTGCTTCATCCCCTCCGGCGGCGTCCACGGTCCGAGCCGCGGGATGACGATCTTCTCCGTCACCCAGGTGCCCACCGCCGCGATGACGAAGGTGGAGGCGAACATGAAGTAGTAGTTGGCGGCCGGGTTGACCGTGTAGCCCTTCTGCACGATCTGCGCGGCCTCCTCGGAGAGGCCGGCGAGCAGCGGATCGATGGTGCCCAGCAGCAGGTTCGCGCTGTAGCCGCCGGAGACGCCGGCGAACGCCGCCGCCAGCCCCGCCACCGGATGGCGCCCCACCGCGAGGAAGATGATCCCCGCCAGCGGCACCAGCAGCACGTAGCCGACCTCGGAGGCGGTGTTGGAGAGGATGCCGGCGAAGACGATCACGAAGGTGAGCAGCCGCCGGGGCGCCGTGAGCACCAGCAACCGCAGCGCAGCGCCGATGAGCCCTGTGCCCTCCGCCACCCCGATGCCCAGCATCGCCACCAGCACCGTGCCCAGGGGCACGAAGCCGGTGAAGTTCGTCACCATCCCGGTGAGGATCCGGTGCAGGCCCGCCACCGAGAGGAGGTTCTCCGGCCGCATCGGCTTGCCGGTGGCCGGGTGCACGACCTCGATGCCGCTGGCGTACGCGATCCAGCTCCCCACCAGCACGAGCAGGGCGAGCACGAGGAACAGCGTGGCAGGGTGGGGCAGCGCGTTGCCCACCTTCTCGACGACGGCGAGGCTGCGCTGGAGAACGGACCGGCGCGGCGCCGGAGAAGGGTCGGTCATCGGGTGTCTCCCGCGACCCTTCTACGTTCAGGTGCGTCCCTTCGCTAGAACTGAACCGTATCCGCGCGGCTTACGACGTAAGCAGCGAGCGGACGATGCGCGGCTCCTGGTTGGAGAGGTGCTCCCAGGAGAGCCCCATCGACTCGAGCACGGTGGCGTTGACGTCCGCGGGCCGCAGCGGGTGGCCCGAGGGCGAGACGAGCCCGGTGTCGAAGTCGATGCGCTCGGCGGCCATGCCCACGTCCGAGGACGCGCCCACCATCGTGTTCCCGCGGATGCCCGGACCTGCGAGCAGCGCGCTGGAGGTGAGGTGGTGGTCCCGCCCGTCGCGCCCGTTGATCAGCGGGGTGCGGGAGAACTCGCTGAAGACCACGAGCGTGGTGTGGTCCCACACCTTGCCCACGCCGTCCGGCGCGTCCGTCGCCTTGAGGTGATCGATCAGCAGCCCGAGCGCCTCGAAGCCGTTGCGCAGCTTGGTGGCGTGGTTCACGTCCCAGTCGTTGTGGTCGTCGAGGTCCCCCTGCAGCGTCACCGACACCGCCTGCGACACGCCGGTGCTCAGCGCGTGCGCCGCCAGCGCGGCCCGGCCCTTCGGTCCGTTGAGATCGGCGGAGGTGCTGATCTGGAGGTTGGCGAAGAGCGGGGCCACCTCCGGTCCGGGCGCGGTGAGGCTGAAGTTGAAGAGGTCGTACTTCTGGGACTTCACCATCGCCCGGGCCTTGGCGCGGCTCTCGCGGTAGAGCGTGGCGGCGCCGGTGCCGTCCAGCTCCGCCTGCTCGCACGAGCGCTCCAGCTCGTAGGCCTCGAGCGCGCTGTCGGTGTCCGCGGTGAGCTGCACCCCCAGAGGCCGCAGCACGCTGCGCATGTCGTCCGCGTTGCGCACCGAGATGGGCGCCGAGTACGCCGGCATCCCCTCGTTGAAGGACTCGGTGTTGATGGAGAGGTTCGGCAGGTCGCGCGACTGGCCCTGCTGCCACGCCACCGCGGTGGTGAGCGCGCTGCCGTTGGCGGCGAGCCCGCGGGGGAACTTGCCGGTGATGAAGTAGCGGCGGCCCACCTCGTGCGACAGCGTGTCCATGTTCACGCCGCGGCAGATGGCCAGGTCGAGGTGATGCTTCGACAGCGCGGTGGGGATCGCCGGACCGAAGCGGAGGTTGCCGAACTGCTGCACCCCGCTCGGATTCTGGGAGAGGACCTGCGACACCCAGGGGTCCTGCACCCGGTCGTAGCCGGGGAGGATGCGCGTCTGCCCCGTCTTCTCCGCGGTGAACTCGGTGTTCGAGCGCGGGTCGAGCACGAGGATCTGATCCCAGCCGCCGGAGAAGTAGACCGACAGGAGGTAGCGGGTGGGGCCGCCGGAGGCGCGCGCCTCGAACGGGGTGAAGCCGGTGCGCAGCGCCAGCGCGCCGCCGGCCACACCGACGATCTCGAGGAAGCGGCGCCGCGAAATGAACTTGGGAAGGGCCTTCATGGTCGTCTCGTCTCTCGAGTCGTGCGGCCTAGTAGAGGTGGAACTCGGGATCGGTGAGCAGGGCGACACAGACCGCGTGCCAGCCCACGCGCACCTGCGCCTGGGAGGGGTTCGCCGACTCGTTGGACGCCTTCTTCACCACCGTGTCGAAGAGCGTGCGCAGCGGGGCGAGCTTCTGCGACGACTGCGGATCGTCCTCGGGGATCATCACGCCGTGGAAGCGCAGCTTGAGGTAGCGCAGGTTGCGGTCGATCCCCTCCGGGTTCTTCGCCACCGTGTCGGTCCGCTCGACGAAGCGGGTCATCACCCGATCCGCCATCTCCGCCTTCACGTTGTCCGCCGCCAGCGCCCGGTTGCAGGCATCGCGCGCGGCGTCGCCCATGAACTTGGCGTAGAGCGCGGACGGCTCCACCGAGTCCTCGGTGATGTTGAGGAAGTCCGCGGTGCCCAGCGCGCCGCCGTAGCGGTCGAAGCCGCTCTGCGTGCTGGAGGTCATCCACGAGATGGGATTGCCGTTGACGTCGTTGCCGAGCACCTTCGCCACCGACGCGCGCACCTGCGGAATGGTGAGCCGCTGCACCTGCGCCGCGGTGGGGCCCATCGCAGGCACCTCCATCGGCGGGTGATCGATGGGGAGCACCGGCGTGGGCTCGGAGACCTCGACGACCGGCTTGCCCGTTCCGGGAGGCTGTCCCGACAACCCGTCGCAGGCCAGAAGCCCCAAGGTGGAGGCGACACACACCGCGTGAACGGCCATTCGAAGCGTACGCATCAGCGGATCCTCCGGTACTGCGGCAGGTTCACCACCTGCTCCACCAGCCACGGGTAGCTGTAGCCGTTGTCCCTGAAGCCGGACGCGAGCGTCTGCATCAGCTCCAGCTCGTCTGCGCCCTCGCCCATCACGCGCAGCTCGCGCTTGGCCAGGTGCGAGAACACGCGCCGGACGGTGCAGCGGGCGAAGGCGCCGGACTCGATGATCTGCTCCGCGCGCCCCCGCGGGCCCTCGTCGAACGCCTGCTGGATGTTCGGGTAGAGGTCGGCGAACTGGAGCGGCTGCAGGAAGCCGCGGCGGTGCGCGCCCTGCTCGGTCACGTAGAAGCGCCGGCAGAAGGCGTTGGGGCTGTTCACCCGGCAGGAAGCGAGCTCGTCGGGGAAGCGCGCGGGATCCGTCATCAGCGTGGTGCCGGCCTCGGCGAACTTGCCGAAGCGCGCGGAGAGCGGCTCGAGCACCGCGTGGCAGTACTGACAGCCGCAGCGGGCCATCAGGTCGTCGCTCGTGGTGGAGCAGCCCTCCACCACCGGCAGCACCGCGGGCGTGGCGAAGTGCTCGCACTCGAAGGCGATGCGCTGGCGGTTGGCCCGGCCGCGGTCGGTCTGGAAGCGGAGCAGGTACGCCGGCAGCGTGAGCACGCCCGCGTGCATGGGCCCGCGATCCACCTTCACCCAGGTGTCGTCGGTGAACGGCAGGTCGAGGATCTCCTCGCCGGGGTCCGCCACGTTGTAGGTGAGGCTCAGGTTGTAGTGGTCCACGAGGTGCCGCTTCCAGAAGGCGATCTTCCCGTTCTGCCAGGCGCTGGTGGACAAGAGCAGGTCGGTGTACGGCCGCCCGCCCACCGTGACCTCGTCCACCTGCAGGCCGAGCTGCTCGCGCAGCGCGTTGCGGATGGGCGTCTCCACAAGAGCTGCGCTGGGAGGCTGGCACCACTGGAGGTTCGGGCCGCAGCCGCACTCGCGCCGGCCGTCCGCGTCGCTGTGCCCGCAGGACACGGTCCGCGCGTTGGCCCCGCTGCCGACGGTCGCGGTGGGCGTGAGCTGCGCGTCGTAGGCGCAGACCTTGATCTGCGTGCCCGGCGCCCAGTAGGGCTCCACCCACCGCCAGCCCTCCTGACGCGTCTCGGTGGAGGTGCCGCGGTTCTCGTAGACGATGTGGTCCGGATGCGGCCGGAACTCGCCGGGGAAGGCCGGGTCGAACTGGGTCTGCTCGAAGTCGCCACACTGCGCGCCGTGGGCGGTGGTGACCAGGTCCGTCACGCCGCGGTAGGTGCGCCGCTTGCCGGTGGAGCTGATCGCCTGCGCGCCGAAGGTCAGGTTGCCGAGCCGCGCGTTGGTTCCCACCCAGCGGGCGTTGGAGACGTTCGGCCACAGGAGCGCCTCGTGGTAGCGGCGGGCCACCTCACGGAAGCCGTCCGAGGCCATCCACGCCTTCACCAGCTCCGGCGGGACGGTGTCGTGTTCGGCCAGCGCCTCGTACTCCTCGTAGGAAGGAACGTGTCCGCGCAGGTCGAGCGAGAGCCTCCGCAGGAGCGCGTACTTGTCCAGCGGCTGCTCCTTCTCGAAGGTGCACTGCTCCGGGGGCTCCTGTGCGCGCGCGGAAGAAGGCGCGATCAACAAGGCGCACGCCGCCACGGCGACGAAACGGACGGTGACTCTGCTTGGGCTCGGGCTCACGGCTTCATCCCTCCGGCGACCCAGCGCAGCACGACCGCGTACTGCTGCCGGGTGAGGATCTCCACGCTCTGCGGCGGCATGGGCGAGACGCCCGCCGCCTCCAACCGGATCACGATGCGATCCGACTGCTGCTTCGCGACCTCGTAGTCTTCGAGGTCGATGATCGGCGCACCGTTGCCGTCGGTGTGACAGGCGGTGCAGTGCGCGCTGAAGAACGGCTTCACGTGCTGCGCGAAGCCCACCTCCGCGCCGGTGAGCAGGCGGACCGCCGCTCCCTCGTCGGTGATCCAGGTGTCTCCCGCCGCATCGCGCGCCACGCCGGGCGAAGGCCCCGTGCGCTCCGCCAGCTCGATGAGCCCGTTGCCCCCGAGCTGCAGCACCCGCTCGTCGGTGGAGAGGAAGACCTGCGCGCCGATGCCGGCGAACACCGCGCGCACGGGCGGCGGCGCGATGGACTCGAACGCGCTGTCGACCAGCGTGTGGCGCGTCCACTTGCCCTCGGGCGTGCGGACCACCAGGCCCCGGTCGGTGCCGAAGAAGAGGAACCCCGCCGCGCTGCGATCGACGGCGTGGACGGTGCCGAAGTCGTCCCGCAGCAGCTCTGCGCTGCGCGCCGCCACGTCCACCTCGTAGAGCGCTCCGCCCGCGGACAGCAGCCCCTTTCCATTGCCCAGCGCCACGGCCGCATCCGGCGACGCCTCCACCGACAGCCGCAGCACGCGCAGCCCCATCGAGTTGACCACCCAGACCTCCCCGGGTGCGCCCCGGGTGGGCAGCAGCCAGAGCTCCTCGGAGGTGCCCTCGCCGTGGGAGGAGACCTGCTTCACCGGACCCGGCAGCACCGCGCTGAGCGGCGAGAGGTAGAGCGCGCCGTCCAGATCGTGGAAGAGCCCGGCCTCCGCCGCCGCCAGCACGCCGCCGTGTGCACGGCGCGCGAAACCGTGGATGGCGCCGGTGCGCTCCGGATCGCCGTGTGCGTGTCGAAGCGGGAGGGGGACGACCCGGTCGGTCAGCTCGGGGTGCGCCGCCCACACGCCGCTGTCGGTCCCGACCAGCGCATGGCCCTGCGAGATGGACAGCGCGGCGGCCGCGGTGCCCGGTGGGAGCGACGGCACGAGCCGCTCGTACGGACCCTGCGCTTCGGGCGCCCCGTGCACGAGGTCGATGGAGATCGCCTTGCCCACCGGCACCGACGGCTGGATGACCTGCTCGCTCTCGCCGATGCAGGCGCCAAGCCACGCGGAGGTGGCGCAGGCCATGGCGACCAACGAAGTGCGGAACCAAGAGCCGGCGGCCATCGGGGTCCTGTCGAGTCGCGGCCGCGCGCGGGGAGCTCTGCGGGAGGGGGAGAGCGGCCCGCTCAGCATACGTCAGGCTCACCGGTGCGATGCAATCGGCTCATGCGTCGGCGCTGAGTTCTCCCGCGATCGGTGTGCGCATGAAGCGCCGGATCTGCTCCATCGACCTGCAGGTGCCGAGCGCCTGCATGAGCTTCACCAGGGCGGCGGAGGGCGTCATGTCACCGCCTCCGATCACGCCGTGCTCGAGCGCGAGCGCCCCGGACTCGTAGAGCGAGAGGTCCACCCCGTTTCGGTGCGCCTGGCTCACCACCACCAGCGGGATCTCGCGCGCCTGCGCCTCCTCGAGGAACGGCCGCAGGGAGCGCGCCGAACCCTTCGAGGTGGGGAGGGTGCCCGCGCCGTACGCCTCGATCACCATCCCCTTCACGTGCGGAAGGAGCGCGAGCGGCAGCTTCGGATCCATGCCCGGGAAGATCTTGAGCAGGAACACCCGCGGGTCCAGCCGGTCCTCGAGCTTGAACGCGCCGCGCGGCCTGAGCCCGTCCGAGAACGTCGCCTCCACGCCCAGGTTCCCCAGCGCCGGGTGGTTCGGGCTCTCGAACGCGTCGTACTCGCTGACCTTCACCTTGCGCACGCGGTTGCCGCGGAACAGGCGCGAGTCGAAGCAGACGGTGACCTCCTTCGGCCCGCGCAGCGCGGACGTCACCGCGTCCACCAGGTTCAGGCGCGCATCCGAACGGATCTCTCCCAGCGGGCGCTGCGAGCCGGTCACCACCACCGCCTTGCGCAGCCCGCGCAGCATGAAGGAGAGCGCGCTGGCGGTGAAGGCGAGCGTGTCGGTGCCGTGGGTGACCACCGCGCCGTCGAAGTCGGAGAGCCGCTCGTGGAGGCGCCGCGCGATCCCCTGCCACAGCTCGGGCTGCATCTCCGCGCTGTCGATGTTGCAGAACAGCTCGAGCTCGAGGTCCGCGAGCTCGAACAGCTCGGGCGCGCGCTTCGCCAGCGTGCGCGTGAACGAGCCGGGCTTGAGCGCCTCGGGATGGGTGCCTGCCATGCCGAGGGTGCCGCCCGTGTGCAGCAGGAGGATGCGGGGCATGGCGCTCCTTTACAGGCGGACACCCCATGCTACAACCGCCGCGCCGTGCCCGGCCTCTCTCGGAAAACGACCCTTGCTCTCGCGCTGGCGCTCGCGTCTGCGCTGCCGCTCGTCTCCTCCACCACCGCCTGCACGCGCGCCGCCAGACCGGATGCGCAGGGCGAAGCGGTGGGCGTGAACACCTCCGAGCCGCGCACGGTGCAAGGCCCGCTCGACGTGCCGGGGATGGACTTCTCCACGCTTCCGCCGGCCGCGCAGAAGGAGCTGGCCGCCGTCTTCACAGACGAGTTCTGCTACTGCGGCTGCCCCCACACGCTCGGCGCCTGCCTTCAGGAGCACGAGGGCTGCAACCACGCGAAGCGGATGGCGCGGCTCGCGGCGGGCGTGGCGGCGCAGGGACACGCGTCGAACGAGATCATCGTCCTGCTCTCGCGCTACTACCTCTCGTTCGGGGAGCGCGCGGAGATCCCCGTCGATCCGAAGCTCTGCCAGGGGCCGGAGGATGCGCCGGTGACGGTGGTCGAGTTCTCGGACTTCGAGTGCCCCTACTGCGCCATGGCGGTGCCCCAGCTCGAGGCCTTCGCCGAAGAGAACCGCGCGCAGGTGCGGCTGTGCCACGTGCCGTTCCCGCTTCCGGGTCACCCCAACGCGCTCCCCGCCGCGCAGGCCGTGCTCGTCGCGCGGGATCGTGGGCGCTTCAAGGAGCTGCACCACGCGCTGTTCGCGCAGCAGGCGCAGCTCTCGCAGCCGAAGATCCTCGAGCTGGCGGAGAAGGCCGGCGTGCCGCGCGCGGAGGTGACGAAGGCGTGGGAGACCGGCGCCTACGTGGACGAGATCCGGCGCGCGCACGAACTGGGGCGCAGCCTCGGCGTCAACGGGACGCCCACCGTGTTCGTGAACGGCCGCCGCTACGAGCTCGGGTTCTCGCCGGACCCGCTCCGCCACACGCTCGAGGACGAGCTCGAGTGGCAGGCCCACGGCGGCTGGGCGAAGGACTGATCGTGAAGCGCTTCCGACTGGGCCATGGCCGCCTCGAGGCGCTCGACGACGACGCGCGCAGGGTGCTCGGCGGGCCCGTGGACGAGTACGAGCTGATGCCCACCGGGCCGGATCTCTTCTGGCTGGTGCGCTCACCCCCGAAGGGCGGAGAGGCCCCGTCGCCGCGCGTGGTGCTGGCGGGGGACGCCGCGGGCTTCCCGCTCTCGGACCTCATCGCCTTCCTCAGCCAGGCCCGGTGGACGGGCGCGGTGCGCGTCCAGGACGGGACGGGGCTGCGCTCCATCCTCCTCAAGGACGGCGAGATCCGCGGCGCCCATTCGGACAGCCCGGCGGACAGGCTGGGCGAGGTGATCATCCGGCTCGGCTACGCCACGCGCGGCGTGCTGGAGGAGGTGATGGAGGAACATCCCCCGTCCCGGCTGGGGCGTGCGCTGGTGGAGCGCGGCGTGCTGCAGTCGCACGACCTGTGGCGGTGCATCAATCACCAGGTGAGCGAGATCTTCCACGCGCTGGTGCTCTGCCGAGAGGGGACCTTCAGCCTCGTGGACCACGAGCCGGACGACCGCACCACGGCCAACGTCCAGCTCTCGCTGCAGAGCCTGCTGATGGACTCCATCCGCAAGGTCGACGAGCTCGCGCACTTCAGAAAGCGCATCCCCCACGGCCGTCTCTACGTGCACCCGCGCGCGGTCTCGGACGGACGGCTGGAGCCGGAGGAGGACGCGGTGCTCTCCCGGGTGGATGGATCGCGCACGGTGCAGGAGCTCGGCGCGCTCGCGCACCTCTCCGAGTTCGACGTCACCCGCGTCGTCTACCGGCTGCTGGAGGGCAAGTACGTGCAGGTCTCTCCCGAGCCGATGGTGCGTTCGGTTCCTTCGGCCGCCGAGTCCACCCGGACGAAGACCCCGGTGGCGATGAGGGCGGTGGGCACACCCGGAACCGCGCCCGCAGGGGCCACGGACGACGCCTCCGCGCAGGCGCTTCCACCCGGCCGGGATCCGCGGCAGGTGGTGCGCGTCTTCAACGGGATCTTCGACGAGATCCGCTCCTCGGTGGAGCAGCAGGACATGGCGCGCGAGCTCATCGCCGCCGCGAACGCAGCGCTGGGCGGCAACGCGCTCTCGACCTCGCCGGTGCTGCAGGGCGTGCTCTTCGACCCGCGCGGGCAGCTCCCGGAGGACGAGCTGCTCGGTCGGTTCGAGGCGGTGCGCGCACAGCTCGGCTCGGAGCCGGTGGCCTCGCTTCGTCAGGCGCTCAGCGAGGTGATGTTCTTCCTCCTCTTCGAGGCCGGCGAGCTGCTCGAGTCCCGCCAGGACGAGGCGCTCTCCCAGCGCGTGAAGGCGCTGCTCGCGCCGCTGGACGAGCTCTAGCGTGGAGGGCGTCCCCAGGCTCACCCCGGACCTGCCCGGCTGCGGCGGTCTGTTCAAGGCGGTGCCCGAAGACTTCGAGGTGGAGGAGGTGCCCGCCTACGTGCCCTCCGGCGAAGGTCCCCACCTCTATATGTGGATCGAGAAGCGCGGCCGCGAGACGCCGGAGGTCGCGCGGGCGCTGTCGAAGGCCGTGGGCGTGGACGAGCGCGAGGTCGGCTACGCGGGGCTGAAGGATCGCCAGGGCGTGACGCGGCAGCTCTTCAGCGTGCCGGCCGCAGCGGCGAACGCGCCGGTGGAGGCGTGGACCGCGGCGGTGGAGGCGATGGAGGGCGTGCGGGTGCTCTGGACGCGCCGCCACGGCAACAAGCTGCGCACAGGTCACCTGCGGGGGAACCGGTTCACCGTGCGGCTGCGTGGCGTGACGCACCCGGAGCACCTCGCCGCGAAGCTCGAGCGCCTCGAGCGCGTGGGCGTCCCCAACTTCTTCGGCGCGCAGCGGTTCGGGCGGGGCGAGGACAACGCGGCGCTGGGGCTGCGGCTCCTCCGCGGCGAGCGCCTCGAACGCGCGCCGTCGGCGTTCCAGCGGCGGCTCTATCTGAGCGCGTTCCAGTCCCTCCTCTTCAACCGCGCGCTGGGCGAACGGGTGCGGGAGGGAACGCTCGCCACCGCGCTCGACGGCGACGTGATGGAGAAGGTGGAGTCGGGCGGGCTCTTCGTCTGCACCCAGCCGGAGGTGGACGCGCCGCGCGTGGCCGCCTGGGAGATCTCCCCTTCCGGCCCCATGTTCGGGCCGAAGATGCGCGCGGCCGAGGGCGAGGTGGCGCTCCGCGAGGCGCGGCTGCTCGAGGAGGCCGGCGTGACCCTCTCCGACTTCCGCA
>CAZCWA010000097.1:0-13312 GCA_964502265.1 uncultured Myxococcaceae bacterium
ACGCCCGCTGAACACGACGACGCGAAGGGCGCACCGGCATCGAGGCTTCACGCACACGTCGATCCCAACGCGCGCTTCCCGCTCGCCGCCGCGGCGCAGTCGCTGCTGGCGGGGAAGAGCGAAGGGCAGCGCGCGGACGTGGTGCGACGGCGGCTGGCCGCGCCGCTGAAGGCGAGGGCGCAGCGGCTCGCGCGGACGATGGAGAAGGTCCGGGCCGAAGCGGATCGCGCGAAGGAGGCCGGCACCCACCGCGCCCACGGCGAGCTGCTCGCGCAGAACCTCCACGCGATCGAGCGCGGCGCGAAGGGCATCACGCTCACCCGCTGGACGGAGGCGGGCCCGGAGGAGGTGACGCTGAAGCTCGATCCCAAGCGCTCGCCCAGGGAGCAGGTGGAGTGGCACTTCCACCAGTACCGCCGCCTCACCCGCGGCGAAGAACACGCGCGGCGCCGGCTCGCCGAGCTGGAGGCGGAGCGCGCGCAGGTGGAGGCGGAGCTCGCGGCGCTGGCCTCGCAGCCGGACGAGGCGCTCGCCACCCGCGCGCCGGCCATCATCCAGGTCGCCCAGCAGGCGAAGAAGAAGGGGCCCGAGCGCAGCAAGCCCTACAAGGTCTTCGTCGCCGGCACCGGCCACCGGATCCTGGTGGGGCGGGGGAGCGAGGCCAACGACGCGCTGACCTTCCACGTCGCGCTGCCCCACCACCTCTGGTTCCACGCGCTCGGGGTGCCCGGCTCGCACGTGGTGCTGGAGCGGAAGAAGGGCGAGGTCGTCCCCCAGGAGGCCATGCTGGACGCGGCGCACCTCGCACACCACCACACCTCGCGGAAGGACGAGCCCCGCGGCGAGGTCGCCTGGACCGAGGCCCGCTTCGTGCGGAAGACGAAGGGCGCGGCGGCGGGCGCGGTGACCTACACCCGGGAGAAGGTCCTGCTCCTCCGGGTGGAGCCCGAGCGGCTCCAGCGACTGCTCCGCTCCACGCCTATATAAAGGTGGCGCACGGCCCGTTTCCCCTGCGAGCAGGGGACCTGCGCCTGCCAACCCCCGGCCTCCCTTCGTTGATCGGCTCCCGTTCAGCGTGGTACATCGCGCCCCCTTACCCTGCCCGGCCTGTGTTCAAACCGGGGGTGAAAGTGACGGTTTCGTGTCGGTGGTGTGCGTTTCCCTGATCCATTCGCTAACGCCTGCCCGTGGCCGTGCCCGGCCGCGCCCGCCCGAGAGATCCGCGCCGTCGCCTGATTTCGCAATGAATCCGCACGCCTGGAGCCACTCCAGACCCTCCGCTGGGGATGGAACGGGGTTTGCTCAGAGGGCTCGGACCGCCGTGGAGGTGCTGACTTGAGGAAGCTTCTGGCAGCCATACTCGCCGTGACGCTTGCGCCCGCCGCGGCGCTCGCCCAGGCGAACGAGCCGGCCCCGTTCCCTGATCCGCTGGTCGAGTCCGCCCAGGCGCAGGCCCAGGCCCTCGCGCAGGCGCCGGTGGGGACCAACCCCGCCCAGGGCGCGCTGGCCCCCGGCGCCACCCCGGGCAGCATCGCCGCGGACGGCGCCCGGGAGGCAGGGGGCACCGCCGCCACCGCCACCGCCTCGGCGGCGGACCGCAAGCGCAAGCCGTTCCGGGTGGGGCTCTCGCTCGGCAACAGCATGGGCTCGGGCACCGTGACCGGCGATCCGTACTTCGCCTACGTGGGCTCCTCGCTCTCCATCTCGCCCAGCTACGCGTTCGAGGTGGCGGGGGTGAAGCTCAACGCCACCGGCAGCCTCTCCGGCTCGTACGAGTTCACCAACCCGAACAACAGCCTCGGGCGGCACTGGAACTACAACGACATCGGCCTGGGACTCGCCGCGGCCAACCTCTACAAGGACAAGTTCACCGGCATCAGCGTGAGCCCGTACGTGGGCGCCACCTTGCCGGTGGGGCTCGACAGCCTCTTCCGCGGGACCATCACCAGCCTCTCCGGCGGCGTGGGCCTCGGGCGGCAGTTCGGCAAGTTCTCGCTGGGCGGCCGGGTGGGCGCGGCGAAGACGTTCTACTCGGAGCTCACCAACACGCTGAACGACAAGCAGCGCTCGCGCCGCGACGACATGGAGAACCTGATCTTCCTCTGCCGCGCCTCGGAGGCGGAGTGCGGGCTGCGCGGCGTCCCGTCCCTGTGGGCGCTCTCCGGCGGCCTGACCGCCAACTACCAGGTGCTGCCGAAGCTGGGCGTCTCCCTGGGCCTGAACCTGTCCAAGCGCTGGGCGTACGCGGTCTCCGCCGAGGGCGACGAGTTCACCTCGCGCGCGCTGGACTCCAACGGCAACCCCGTCGTCCGCAACCAGGGCCAGATGGACACCATGATGGGCAACGTCGGCGTGAGCTACCGCATCACCGACACCATCAACGCCTCGTTCGGCTACGCGGTCGCGCAGATGCCGAAGTCCGCGGACAACAAGCGGTTCCGCTTCCCCTGGTACTCGCCCTACTACACCGGCGGCTACACCAGCTACACGCTGGGGCTCTCCACCGCCTTCTAGGCCCCTTCTTCGCGCCCACGAAATTGACCGATCCCTTCACGATGTTTCGAAGCACCTTGTACGGAGGCAACATGAACCGGATGCACAACCGCTGGCTGGCCGCAGCCGCCGTCGCCCTGATGGCGGTGGGTTGCGCCCAGAGCAACGGCGACATCTCCTACGTGCAGCCGAACGTGATGAAGAAGGCCGACCTGCTGGACGGGGTCTGGTACTTCCGCAACACGGTCACCGACACGCCCCCCAACACCGGCTTCACCTTCACCGGCGAGACCGGTGACCTGGAGAAGATCGTCTGGGAGGTGCAGGAGCAGTTCCTCGTCGGCTACCGCTCCTACCCGATGATCCAGGGGCAGGACGGCACCATCGAGGACGGGTCCAAGCCCTCCGGCATCACCACCCGCGTCTGCAAGGGCGAGGGCGCGAACCGCGTCTGCACCGGCGGCCACAAGTACTACGGCGCGCCGGTGGTGGCGTACCCCATCGAGAAGCACTTCGACATCCAGCGCACCTACAACGCGTCCACCGGCGAGACGACCAACGTCATCGTCGAGAACATGGTGGACCGCGCGTGGAACGAGCGCGAGTTCATCCGCGTCAACTGGACCGCGCAGATCTTCGGGAAGCGGCTGGGGTCGTGGGGGATCGTGAACCCCACCGGCCAGGCGAACTTCTCCACCTGGATCTACCCGAACGAGCCGGGAACGGATCCGTACGACTGGCCGCGGCAGGAGTACGCGGAGGTCAACGGTGAGCAGAAGCTCGAGTACTTCGAGTTCACCGGCCGGTACAACGCGCGCCCGGACACCATGTTCTTCCGCGGCTACGGGAACGTGCCGTTCTGCTTCCTGACCATCGGCTTCGGCTACGACTGCGCGCCGCAGGAGATCAAGATGCGGACGTCGATCGCCAAGGTCGATCCGAACCGCACGCTCGATTACGAGCCGCTGATCTACGACAACAAGGCGATGGCGAAGTTCGGCTACTTCCGGACCGAGCGCCTCAACTACGACCGCCGCTACGGCATCAACGAGTCGGACGTCGTCTACCTCGCCAACCGGCACCGCATCTGGGAGAGCTCCTACGAGCGCGACGCGCAGGGCAACGTGGACTGGTCGCGGCCGATCCCGATGGAGCGGCGCCAGCCGAAGCCGGTCGTCTACTACGTGCCCCCCGCGCGGCGGATGGGCGGCCAGGCCGAGTACGACAAGTACTGGGGCCCGGCGCAGACGCTCGGTCAGAACTGGAACCGCGCCTTCCGGCGGGCGGTGGCGGCGGCGCGCGGGCAGGGCTCGAACCTGGACGGCGTGCCGGACATGTTCCTCGTCTGCAACAACCCGGTGACGGACAACGACCCGGCGGCCTGCGGCCCGAAGGGCTTCGAGGCCCGCTTCGGCGACCTCCGCTACAACTTCCTCTGGACCATCCCGGACGCGATCGCCAACGGCCTGCTCGGCTACGGCCCGTCGTCTGCGGACCCGGAGACCGGCGAGATCATCTCCGCCAACTCGAACACCTACTCGGCCGGCATCGCGCGCCAGGCGCAGACCGCGCTGAACATGGTGAACATCCTCTCCGGCGACTACCGGATCGACGAGGTCATGGACGCCAAGGACGTCCGCGACTACCTGCTCAGCAACGTGAGCTACGCCGGGAAGAACGGCGCGCTCAACGCCGGCAACGGCAAGCTCGTCGCGGAGCTGCAGGGCGAGGCCGTGCAGCAGACCGGCGAGATCGCGAAGGGGCCGTTCTCGAAGCTGACCCCGAAGGCGCAGGCGGTGATGACCACGCTCAAGGCCTCCGGCGGGCTGCCGGCGGCGACGGGTGACCGGATGAACGCGGCGGCCGAGCGGCTGGCGCAGAACCCGGCGCTGGAGTCGCTGCTGCTCGACAACCCGGACGCGCGCAACGACGTGATGGCGATGATGCCGCAGTCGCTGCAGTTCAACGGCCAGTTCGACAGCGACACGCTGCGCGACTCGATGCGGAACGTGCTCACCCGCCCGGGCGAGATGCTGGCCATGTTCGAGGCGCGCCGTGAGTACGCCTCGCGCAAGAACATCTACCTCGACGACTTCTTCGAGGACCGCACCTACGTGACCCTCGCCGTCAAGGAGGCGAACGCCCGCCGCAACCGGGTGGCGCAGCTCGTGGCGGAGGGGATGAGCCAGAAGGACGCGCGGCTGGTGGCGGACGACGAGCTGCGGGTGAAGTTCCAGAAGAGCGCCTGGCGCGCCACCTCGGAGCACGAGGTCGGCCACACCATCGGTCTGCGGCACAACTTCCAGGGCTCGCACGACGCGGTGAACTACTTCGACAAGTACTGGGACCTGAAGCGCGAGACCCTGACGCTGGTCCAGAACGGGCAGCCGGTGGTGCCGCTGACCCCGGCGGACCTCAAGGTGGCCTCGGACGGGACGGAGTTCCAGCTCGCGGCCGGTCTGCACGACCACGAGTACTCGTCGATCATGGACTACGGCGGGAAGGTGAACGCCGACTGGCAGGGCGTGGGCAAGTACGACGAGGCGGCCATCATCTTCGGCTACTCGGGCGGCACCACCCCGGGCTACGTCGAGGTGTTCGACGTGAACCTGCCCCAGGAGACGCGGAACTTCCCCGCCTCCAACGGGCAGCAGATCCAGGTGCTGGGCGCCGGCTACGACATCCCGGTGGTCAACGCGCTGAAGACCAACACCGCGGTGCCCGGCTACACCGAGCGCTTCCACTACAGCACCGTGCCGCTGAAGTTCGGGACCTCGGCGAGCAACGACATCGAAGAGACCATCGCCACCGGCATCCACAACCTGCGCAAGCGCCGGCTGATGAAGTGGTCCGAGGTGGAGGCGAAGCAGAAGGAGATGCAGCTCCTGCTCCGCAACAACCCGGCGCCGGCGCCTGCGGCGGTGGCGGCGGTGGGCGCGCCGGCCGAGGTCCCGTACATGTTCTGCACGGACGACCACGTCCGCTACCTCATCACCTGCAACCGGTGGGACCGCGGCCCGGACATCTACGAGATCCAGAAGACGCGGCTGGAGACGTACTGGAACGACTACGTCTTCTCCCACTTCCGGCGTGACCGGTACTTCTGGAACCACTTCGCGCCGATGAACCGGGCCGCGAACACGTTCATCGACTCGGCGGACGTCTACAAGCACTGGATGCACGCGATGTACGGCGGCCAGGGCGCGAACCAGCAGAACGTGCCCAACTTCGTGGAGGGACCGTTCGGCTACGACCCCATCATCCAGAACTACTGGACCATGGCCGTCTTCGACGGGATCAACGACCTGCTCAAGGTGATGAGCGTGCCGGACGTGGGCTTCTACCTGCGCCGCACGGTCACCGTCCGCGACCCGAACAACCCGAACATCGCCCGCCAGGAGACGCGGTGGGACATGATCGAGAACGGCGAGGACTTCGGCCAGCTCACCCAGAGCGCGAAGGACCGGCTGCAGGAGCTGTACGGCGGCAACGCGCAGGCGGACGTGACCCGCGGCAAGGGCCGGCGGATGTACAGCCGCTACGACGTGAAGAGCGGCTTCGGCTTCTTCAACCGGATGCTCGAGGCGGGGCACTACCTCGATCAGGTGGGCGCGTACTACGGCGCGGTGCTGCCGCAGGCGGACTTCATCGGCACGGACCGGGTGGCGGACATGAACCGCTACAACATCCCGTACTACCTGATGTTCAAGGAGGAGCTGAACGACGTGTTCGGCGGCCTGTGGATGGGTGACGCGATCGCCACCTCGATCCGGCCCACCATGTACACGGACGCGTCCGGTGCGGCGTCGCAGGTGCTCTACCCGGTGCACGTGAACGGTCAGGAGTACATCCAGGGCTTCGACTACCCGAAGAACCCGCCGGTGGACCCCGCCATCCACTTCAACGCCGCGCAGACGAACATCCCGTCCACCTGGACCAGCCGCCTGTATGCGCTCTACTTCGGCATGGCGCTGTTCAACGTGAACTACGACATGGACTACGCCAAGCGGAACCAGGTGTTCCGCCTCGGCGGCGGCGAGGAGTTCACGGTGCCCGAGGGCTACACGAAGTTCGAGACCACGGACCCGCTCTCCGGCGCGCGCTACGCGGCGGTGCAGCCCACCAACGCCACGGCGGACACGCCGGCGGTGCGCCTCATCAAGGAGGCCAACATCTGGCACTGGTACCTCGAGGACCCGCGCCGGTATCTGCCGACGTCCGAGCAGGGCAACCCGACGCTGGTGGAGCAGGCGAAGACGGACATCACCTCCGTGCTCCGCAACCGCCTGCGCGACCTCGACATCATGCGCGGCATGTACGACCTGTACGGGAGGGCGTTCTAAGCCATGGCCACCCGCACCCCCGACTCAGGAAATCCAGGAGCTACCAAGATGCACACCCGCTTCGTGAAGATGCTGCCGGCGCTGGTCGCCGTGGCCGTGGTCGCGGGCTGCAGCCGCGGTCCCGAGCTCGTGGACCGCACGCAGCCGAACTACATCAAGAAGTCCGACCTGCTGGACGGCACCTGGTACATCCGCGACACGGTGGTGGGCGTACCCTCCACCTCCGCGGTGACCTTCGAGGGCTACCAGGGTGACGTGGACAAGGTCCGCTTCGAGGTCCAGGAGAACCACCTCGTCGCGTACCGCACCTACGAGTGGTTCCCGGGCTCGGACGCGCGGGTGGACCGCGAGAAGAGCACCATCGGCAACGTGGTGACGGTGGACGGCAAGCCGTACCGCGGCGCGCCGGTGGGGGCCTGGCGGATCGTCGGGCACTTCGACCGGATCCGCGAGTACAACCCGGCCACCGGCGAGCAGTCGAACGTTCTGGTGGAGAACTACAGCGACCGCCCCTGGTACGAGCGCGACTACATCCGCGTGGACTGGGGCCGGAACTCGGTCACCAACTACAACATGCTGGGGCCCATCTCGCTGGCAGGGTGGGGCGGCCGGCCGGGTGAGTTCAACAGCTACGTCCAGCCCATGGACCAGGAGCCGGGCGACGACGCGGTGCTGATGGACTACTCGGAGCAGAACGGGAAGCAGCGGCTCGACTACTTCGACTTCACCGTGCGCCAGTTCTGGGACGCGCCCACGTACAACTACCCGGGCTACGGGGAGATCCCCTACTGCTGGCTGGCGCCGACCATGGATTGCCGCGGCGCGGTGATCAAGGTCCGCACCTCGCTGATGCGGGTGGATGAGCAGCGCGTCGCCGACTACGAGCCCCTCAAGTACGACGACAAGATGATGAAGAAGTTCGGTCTGTTCCGGAACGGCTGGGGCCACTACGGCGAGATGCCCACCTACGACCGCAACTTCGGCTCCACCCTCTCGGGCCGGCTGCTGCTGGCCAAGCGCCACAACATCTGGAAGCAGGCGAAGAACGTGGACGGCAGCACCATCCCGGTGACGGAGCGTCAGCCGCGGCCGGTGGTGTACTACCTCACCGAGAACTACCCGCAGGACCTGATGGAGTCCGCGAAGCAGATCGAGGCGTCCTGGGACGGCGCGTTCCGCAAGGCGGTGGCGGTGCCCCGCGGCCTCGAGGTCGCGCAGATCCCGCAGATGTTCTTCCTCTGCGAGAACCCGGTTCCGGAAGGCGCGCCTTCGGCGTGCGGCAAGCCGGGCACCTTCGTGCGCCCCGGTGACATCCGCTACAACCTCTTCAACTGGGTGGACCACCCGCAGATGGCGGGCCCGCTCGGGTACGGCCCGTCCGGCTCGGATCCGGAGACCGGGGAGATCATCCAGGGCGTGGCCAACATGTACGGCGCGGGCGTGGACACCTTCGCCGGCAACACGCTGCAGATCCTCGAGGTGCTCACCGGCGACCTGTCGATCGACGATCTGATCGCGGGCAACGACGTGCGCAGCTTCCTCTCGGAGAACCGCAAGCCCACCGACCCGCGCAAGGACAACGGCCCGGCGCAGTCCCGCAGCGGGCTGACCGCGGACGAGACGCAGAAGCAGGGCGCGTTCACCAAGCTGGACGCGTCCCTGAAGATGCGGATGCGGGCGCAGCAGAACCAGAACAACGGCCTGCCGAAGGCGAAGAGCAACAAGCGGGCGGTGGGCGCGGCGCTGATCGGTCAGAACCCGATGCTCGAGGAGGAGCTGGTGAACCTCCCCGAGGTGCGCGCGGCGGTGCTGGCGGCGGCGCCGGGTGAGCTCTGGCGGCAGAAGCTGATGGCGGACCCGTCGTTCTACCGGCAGGTGGCGCGCGAGCAGATGCTGCGGATGGACGAGCTCATCAAGCTCGACGAGCAGCGCCAGTTCGTGGCGGGCGTGAACAACCTCTGGCTGGCCGAGTTCTCGGACGGCGCGTACGTCTCGCTGGCGAAGGAGATCAAGGCGTACTTCGAGGGCAAGCGCGCGGGCTACGAGGCCGAGGGCCTGTCCGCCAACGCGGCGAAGGCGAAGGCGAAGACGGACGCCTGGACGAAGCTGCGGAACATGATCAACCGCTTCGTGGCGGAGCACGAGGTGGGGCACACGCTGGGCCTGACCCACAACTTCGCCGGCTCGTTCGACGCGATGAACTTCCGCGACGAGTACTGGGACCTGCGCAAGGAGACCATCGGCGTGGTGGCGGGCGGCCAGCGGGTGATGCCGCTGACCCCGGAGGACCTGATCGAGGCGAACCGCCGGACCGAGCGCCAGCTCGACGCGAACATGCAGTCGCACGAGTACAGCACCGTGATGGACTACATGGCGCGCTTCCCCATCCACGCGCACGGCGTGGGCAAGTACGACGAGGCGGCGATCCTCTTCGCGTACTCGGGCGGCCCGGAGGTGGGCTGGGTGGAGGTCTTCAACGAGACGCGCGCGGACACGGATCCGACCGCGTGGACGGACCCCTCCTGGAAGATCCCCACCACCAACATGGCCAAGCCGATGCGGGTGCGCGGCGCCCACACGGACATCCCGCTGGCGATCGCGGAGCACCACACGCCGGTGTCCACGCTCTATTCGGACCGGTTCCACTACACCACGCTGCCCTTCCACTTCGCGGACAAGAACCAGTCGTTCGAGAAGGCGCTGGACCAGGGCATCGACCGGATGCGCAACCGCAGCTACCGGAAGTGGTCCGAGCTGGAGAACATGTACAAGTCCATCGAGTTTGCGATGAAGGAGAGCAACCTCAACCAGGACAACCACTTCATCCTGCGGATGTACGACCGCAGCCCGGAGGACTACGAGCGCGCGGCGAAGATCGTGGAGTTCGCGGCCCGCGGGAAGCCGGTCGAGGTGCCGTACATGTACTGCTCGGACTACGAGCGCGGCGCGAACCTGGCCTGCAACCTGTGGGACTCGGGCGCGGACATGTACGAGATGACGCGGGACTGGCTGGACCGCTACAACGAGTACTACGTCTTCTCGAACTTCCGCCGGGACCGGTACAGCTTCAGCCCGCAGAGCGTGTTCCGGAGCAAGTACGGCCGGTTCACCGCGGGGCTGCCCAACGTGTACCAGCAGTGGCTGCTGGCGGTGTGGCAGTACCAGGACGCGTACGACTGGACCACCGAGCAGGTCACCGAGTGGTACAGCGGCCCGGATCCGATCTACCAGAACTACTGGACCATGGCGGTGATGGACGGCGTGAACCACCTCACGTCCGAGATGTCGCAGCCTTCGGCGGGGTACTACGGCAAGGACGCGGTCACCGGCCGCTGGGAGCACCTGCGCGAGAACAACACGCAGAACACGCGCTTCAACACGGTGGACGAGGAGAACCTGCGGGACGCGCTGACGTCCGGGCTCAGCCCGCGGTTCAGCGAGATCGTCTACGTGCCGCGTGGTCCGGGCCGCAGCATGTACACGCTGTTCGACAACGAGGGGTACGACTTCTGGCGGCGGACCAACGAGGTCGGCCACTTCTGGGACCAGCTCGGCGCCATCTACGCGCTCACCGAGACGGACTCCCAGTTCATCGGCGTGGACCGCGGCGCGGACGCCACCCGGTACGCGCTGCCGTACAGCCTCGTGTTCGACAAGGAGATCTACGGCCTCTTCGGCGGGGTGTGGCTGCAGGACGGCTCGCGGTTCTCGTCCGGGCTCATCCGCAACGGTGACGGCACGGCGAGGATCCAGCTCCCCAACCTGCTCCGCGCGGAGAGGGCTGTGGCGGGCTTCCACTACCCGGTGCGCAACGAGCTGCCGCCGGTGAACGGCGACCCGATGGTGAACGAGCCGGTGGATCCGACCCCGCCCTGGACCACGCGTTTCCAGACGCTGGTCAACGGGATGATCAGCTTCACGGACCTCTACGACATCGAGTTCACCGACCAGTACAAGGTGTTCCGGCTGGGCTCGAACGAGAACCTGGCGCCGGCGCCGGGCTTCGAGCCGGTGATCTTCGCGGACCCGTTCGGCGGCGGCTACTCGTACGCGGCGCTGAAGCGGACCAGCGGTGACACGGGCCACTCAGCGGCGGTGTTCGAGGTCGAGCGGGCCCTCCAGCTCAAGACCGAGTGGGACTACAAGAAGGCCCAGGCGGCGAACATGCAGCTCACCCCCGCGGAGCGGGAGATGTGGGCGGCGCAGGCGGCGGAGTACGAGGGCAAGACCCGCGAGGCGGTCCGCAGCCTCGAGATCATGCGCGGCCTGTACAACATCTTCGGACGCGCCTGGTAGCTGGGCCGGCTGAAGACACGATGAGTTGAAGGGGCGGCGCGCCTGGAACCTTCCGGGCCGCCGCCTCTGCTTTTGTGAAGGCTCCGTGGGGGAGGTGCGGTGATGAGCGAGCATGTCTGCGCGCGCTGTCCGAAGGTGCTGGGCGCGTCGTGCTGCGAGCCTCGGGACGGCGAGTCTTTGGCGCTGCTCACCGGGACGGACATCGCGCGGATCGCCTCGTATGTGCGCCGGCGCCCGGCGCTCTTCGTGCACGAGGAGTGGACGGACCCTGCCGAGGCGGCGGACTACGAGGAGCGCCGGCCGCTGTACCGC
Organism: uncultured Myxococcaceae bacterium; assembly: GCA_964502265.1. Classification (GTDB taxonomy): domain Bacteria; phylum Myxococcota; class Myxococcia; order Myxococcales; family Myxococcaceae; genus JAFAFL01. The sequence continues at coordinate 11,445 of CAZCWA010000097.1, forward strand.
GGCTACTTCCGGGAAGAGGACGGCTTCCGCAGGCGGGCGCTGAAGGCGGTGGACGGCGCGTGCGTGTTCCTCGACCGGGAGAACGGGCGCGGGTGCACGCTGCCGCAGGAGGTGAAGCCCACCGCGTGCCTGCTCTATCCCTTCGAGCTCTTCGCGGACGGCTCGTGGTCGGTGGGGGTGACGCGCTACGGCTCGCCCGAGGCGGCGCGAGGGAGCGCGGACGGGTGCCTGGCGGTGGAGGAGGCGGGAAGGATGGCGGACGTGCTGCGCGCCTTCGGGACCACGCGGGCGGAGGTCGAGGCGCTGGGCGAGCGGCTCCGGCGCGAGGTGCAGGCAGGCTGAGCGCGGGCGCGGGATCTTGAGTCCTGCACCGCGCCCGATAGGATCGACCACCCCGTGAGCACCTCCTCCCGCCAGCTCACCCTCTTCGAGCCGCCCGCCCGGGCCTCGCAGGCGCTCGCCCAGACCGCGAAGGCCGGGGGACCTGCGACCGCTGGTGGCGCGGCGCCGGCAGACCCTCGGGCCGACGCGGAGGTCGCGCGCCCGGGACTGGACCGCGGCGTGGTCCTCGCGCGCGCGGAGAGCCTCGCCAGCCGGCTGGCCACGGACCTGGGGCTGGCGGTGCGGCTGGCGGTGACGGACAACCGCTCCACGATGGTGAGCTTCCGCCGGGCGCCGTCGTCGCTGCGGCTGAGGCTGCACCACATGTTCCTCGACGCGCCGGAGCCTGTGCTGCGCGCGCTGGCGGACTACGCGGGCCGTGGGAACCGGCATGCGGGCATGGTGATCGACGACTTCATCCGCGTCCGGCAGCCGCTCATCCGGCGCACCCGGGATGCGAACTCGTCGGCGCTGGAGCCGCGCGGCCGCGTCTACGACCTGCAGGTCCTCTTCGACAAGCTGAACGAGGCCTACTTCCAGGGCGGGATCCAGGCGGCGATCGGCTGGGGGCGCGTGGCGGGGCGGCGGCGGCGCAAGAGCATCCGGCTCGGCGTCTACGACCACCAGACGCGGGAGATCCGCATCCACCCCGCGCTGGACCGCCCCGAGGTGCCGAAGTTCTTCGTGGAGTTCATCGTCTTCCACGAGATGCTCCACCAGCTCTTCCCCTCGGGGAACGGGCCGGGCCGCCGCGTGCACCACCCGCGGGCCTTCCGGGACCGGGAGCGCGCCTATCCGCTCTACAACGCGGCGATCGCGTGGGAGCGCGAGAACCTGCGGCTGCTCTTGCGGAGCTGACGGGGACGACCGGGACCGGCCGTTCGGAGCGCGCAGCGTCCGGGCAGAGGGGCGAAAGCGCGTGACGCAGCGCATGGCCCTTGCAACCGCACGGATCGGGTCGGATCCTCGATGGGACCCTATGCGACGCGCAAAAATCGTCTGTACCCTCGGCCCCTCTTCGTACGACCAGGACACCCTCGAGCGGCTGGTTGCCGCCGGGATGGACGTGGCCCGGCTCAACTTCTCCCACGGCTCGCACGAGCAGCACGCGGAGGCGATCAAGAAGATCCGCGCCGCCTCGCTGAAGGTGCGCAAGGCGGTGGGCATCCTCCAGGACCTGCAGGGTCCGAAGATCCGCACCGGCCGCTTCACCACCGGCTCCACGCACCTGAAGGAGGGCGCGGAGTTCCTCATCACCACCGACGAGAGCGTGCCGGGGGACGACAACATCGTCTCCACCACCTACCCGCACCTCGCGGTGGACGTGAACCCGGGGGACACCATCCTGCTCGACGACGGGCTGCTCGAGCTGCGGGTGAAGAGCACGGACAAGAAGCAGCTCATCCGCACCGAGGTCATCCACGGCGGCGTGCTCAAGAACAACAAGGGCATCAACCTGCCGGGTGTGGCCCTGCGCGCCGAGGCGC
>CAZCWA010000098.1:0-13273 GCA_964502265.1 uncultured Myxococcaceae bacterium
CCTTCTCCACGACCTTGCCGGTCAGCTCGAGCTCCTGGGTGTACTTGTACATCCCCGCCTGCAGCGCGAGGAGCTGGTTGTTGTCCAGCTTCTGCGAGCCGCCCAGGCCCTGGTTGATGAGCTTGTCCAGCACGCCCTGGCCCTTCTCCATGTCGCTCAGCATCCGCCCCAGTCCTTCGGCGACCTTGGAGGTGGACGGCTTCTGATCCACCGGCTCCGCCGCCTTGGTGGTCACCGCGTCCGGCCGCAGCTTGTCCACCTGGCCGGACTTCTGGACCTGGTTTGCAGCCTGCGAGGCCTGGGTGGCCTGCGTCGCCTGGGTGGCCTGCGCCGCGGTGGCCGCATTGGCCGCCCCGGTGGCCTGCGTTCCCTGGACGTTGCCGGCCGCCTGCGTGCCGCCGGTCTTCTGCGCCATGGTCTGGTCGAACTTGGAAGGCCCGGTCTTATTTGCCTGCTGCGCTGCCGGGTCCTGCTGAAGCTTCTGCTGCGCGATCTGGGCTGCTGAGGTCACGCCCGCGGTGGGTCCGGCCATGTGTCGTCCTCCTCTGTTCGTCCAGAGCGGGGAGTTCCTCCTCCTCGCTCAGCATCTTCTTCAAGGTCTCGATGGCCCGCGCGTGCAGCCTGCTGGCCCAGCTCTTCGACAACCCGCTCTCGGCGCCCGCCTCCTCCAGGGTCTTGCCCTGGTAGTAGTAGCCCTCGAGCAGCTTCCGCTCCTTGTCGTCCAGCCTTCCTATCGCCGCCTTCACCCGCCGCCGGAGCTGCTCCAGCTCCAGCCGCTGGTCCGCCGGCATCGACTCGTCCGATACCTGCAGCCCATCCGTCCCCTCCAGGCTGGTCGCAAAGACCATGGCCAGCCCGGTCACCGCATTCGAGATGTCTCCAACATCATCGGCGATGGACCTGCCGATGTTGCCTCCGCCCATCTCGCGGTCGGACACATTGGACAGATAGGCGTTGGCCCGCTCCCCGGCGTAGGCGCTGCGGGCGTCCGAACCTCGCAACACCCCCATCTTCCTCAGCCCGTCGAAGATGGCGCCCTTGATGCGGTAGTGGGCAAAGGTGAGGAAGTTGGCGCCCAGCCGCGCATCGAAGCGCTCGGCGGCCTCGAGAAGGCCGATCTGCCCGTAGGCCACCAGCTCGTCGAGCTCGATGGAGGAGTTGAACTGCTTGCGGACGGTCGCCGCCAGGGACCGCACGTACGGCCCGTACTTCTCGAGGATGACCGTCGGTTCTTCCGGCAGCGCCACGGGTCGTTCCGCCCTAGCCCTTCTGCCACAGGCGTTCGAGCGCCTGCGCCAGCCGGGGGTCGTCCTGAATCTGGTCTGCGATCTTGGCCGTGAGGGCCTTCGACTGCATCCGCAGCTTCTCCTTGAGGATGTCCGCCACGAGCTTCTTCGTCGCCTCCTCCTTGGAGGCGATTTCACCCGACCGGAGCTGTCTTGCCAACTCCAGCGCCTGGGCGGTCACCGGGTCCACCCCGCCCACGTTGCCCGAGCCCGCCGCGCCCGACGGTCCGAGCAGCCCCTGCGAGGCGTCCGCCTTGTCCGCGCCGGAGACCTTGCCGCCGAACCCGGCCTTGGACGCGGCGCCCTTGCCGGACGCGCCCTTCGGCCCGCCCGCGCGACCTCTTCCACCGCCTCCGCGAATGCCGCCGACCGACATGCTGCCTCCTCTTCCTGCGACCGCGTCCGCTACTTCTTCTTCGACGCGGGAAGCGCGCCCGCCTCCTTCGCGTCCAATAGCGCCTTCGCCAGCCGCGCGCCGTCACCTTCCGGCTCCACGTCCAGCGCCGCCTTGATCTCCTTCAGCGCCTCCTCCGGCTTGCCGAGGAAGAACAACGCCTCCGCCGCGTGCGCACGCGGCAGCCCGCTCTTCGGCGCCAGCCTCTGCGCGGAGCGGTAGGCCTGCAGCGCCTTGTCGTGCCGGCCCTGGGCGAACTCCAGCGTGCCCAGCGCGAGCTGCGGCACCTCGCTGCGCGGCATCAACGCGGCGGCGCCCTGAAAGACCTCCTTCGCCTTCTCGAACTGGCCCATGTCCATCCAGACATAGCCGGCCTCGAGCATGATCTGCGCCTGGTGCTTCGAGAGGGGAACGACGCTGCTTGCGATCTCCGACATGGGACTCCCGTGCTCAAACGGCGAAAGGGCGACCCGGTGATGGGCCGCCCTTCCGCGCAACCATCCTCCGCAGCTTAGCCTAGCGGACGTTCTGGATGGTGTTCTTCACCGTGTCGTGCCGCACCTTCAGCACGTTGGACACGGTGGTGAAGACCTGGTTCTCGCGCTGCATCGCCATCTGCGACTGCATCAGCTCGAGGTTGGTCCGGCGCATGGACTCGAGGTCCGCGTTGAAGCCGGACATGGCGCCGCCCGCCGCCGCGTTGGGGACCACGCTCGGGGCGCCGCCGCCGAGGGTGGAGCCGACCACCGGAGCGCCCGGCACCCCGCCGCCCGCGCCGGGGACGGTGGTGGAGAGCGAGCCCGGTGCGCCGCCGCCGGTGGGCGCGGGCATGGACGAGAAGCCGCTGTACTGCGTGGCCACCGCACCCTGCTGGGCGCCGGCCGACATGGTGCCGACCGAGGAGACCGCCGCCGAGACGATCGCGCCGCCGGGCACGAAGGGCGCCGCCACCGCCGCGCCGGTCGCGACCGCGCTGGCCGCCGTGTCCATGCCCGCCTTCACGCGGTTGCCGAAATCCGTCTTGGGCGTCTGCCGGTCGATGGACAGGTTCGTCGACATCCGGACCGAGGAGTTGTTCGGGTTGATGGGGTTGATGCCTGCCATGTGAGCCTCCAAGTGCCGGGTGGGCGTCTTCAGTCTCGATTATCGGAAGGGGCGGCGGCAGGTTGCGCCGGTGCCCGGAAATTCGCGGGGATCAGCGCGCCGAGCGGGACGGCTTGCGGTCCGCCTCAATGTTTTCGCGCACTTGCAGCAGGTGCTGGAGGAGCTCCTCGGTGCGCTCGATGGCGACGCCGATCTTCTTCGCCTGCTCGGCGCGCGGGCCCTTGAGGGCCTGCAGGCCCTCCTTCACCGAAAGGAAGAACTGCCCCACGTCCTCCGGGGCGGCGCGCTCCACGAACGCCTCCACCACCGGATAGAGGGTGACGTCCTGTGCCTGAGCCTGCGCCGCCTCTGCCTTGGGAGATGCCATGGGGTGCGACGCTAGACGCAAAGCCGTCGGGGTTTCAAGACGATGGGCCGCCAAGGGGCCGGGGGAACAGGCCGCGCGGGGCGCTCGGGGGACGTGCCCCTAGTTTGATCCCCATGAGGTGCTCCATGAAGCGTTTCGTCGGGTTCTGCGCCGCCGCCGCCCTCTTCGCCGCGCCCGCGCTGGCCACCCCCGCCCCCGAACCGGTGACTCCCGAAAGCGCCCGCGAGAACCCGCAGGGCCGAACCGCGCCGCCCGAGGGCACGGGAGGTTCGGACCCCAACGCGGTGACGCCGCCGCCGCCGGGCACGCCTCCCCCGCCGACGGAGGAGGACGTCGGCATCTCCACCGAGCCGGGCACGGGGGGCGCGGGCATCGAATCGCCCGAGCAGGATCGCGAGATCCGCCGCCAGCCCTCGTCCGGCCCGGACGATGCCCAGGGGCCCGCGCAGCAGGGCGCAACGCAGCAAGGTGCCGCGCAGCCGGAGGAGGATTCGCCCGGCGTGATGCAGGTGGAGCGCCGGCAGGTTGCGCCTCCGGGCGAATTGCCCGAGCTGAACGGCAGGGTCCTGCGCGCGGACGAGGGCCGGGTGGACGTGGACTTCCTCGGGCAGGTGGTGACGCTGGAGGTGGACGAGGACACGCACTTTGAAGGCGGCCTCGAGGATGCGGAGGATCTGCAGCCCGGTCAGCGGATCGGCGCCGAGTTCGAGGTCGAAGACCAGCAGCGGAACGTCGCGCAGCGGATCTGGCTCGGGGAGGCGGAGACGGAGACCGGGACGGGGATCGGCGGGTCCGGCAACGAAGGCGGCTCCCGCGAGGACCTCCCGGACCACCAGGGCAGCGGCGAGCTTCCCGCGGACGTGGACGGGGGAGCCGGCGGCTCGGGCAGCGCCGGTGGCCCGGCGTCCGACTTCGAGCCGGTCCCGGACGAGGACCTGCGCCCTCCGACGGAGGACAGGTCGATCATGGGCAACGAGGGCGGCACGTCCAACCTCCCCGCCCAGGACGAGGGGACCGGCGGCGCGGCGGACGAGGGCGCGCCCGGCGATGACGAAGAGCGCAGGCGGGGCGCCGTGTTCGACACCGGCGACACCTCCGGACGCCAGCCGGGGACGATCCCAGAGGGCGACGAGCCCGGTCCCGGCTCTCCGCTGCCCGCCCCCGCCGACGTGCCCTGACCTCGGCACGGTTTTGCCGCGCAGCGGGGTCGCATTGACGGGCGAGGAGGGGTAGGCACTCGCGCATCGTGCGCGCGCACCACGTCCTCCTCCTCCTTGTGGTCCTCGCTGGCAGCCGGCCGGCGTGGGCCTTCGACTACCTCGAGCACACGGTGATGACCGACCTCGCCTGCCGCGATGCGCAGCGGGTGCTGGCGCAACAGGGAGGTCCTCTTCTCCCCGCGGAGGCGATGCGCTACCTCGCCCTGTCGCTGACCTGCCCAATCTCATGGGACCGGCCCTACTGCGAGCGCGGCTACAAGCAGCTCGAAGGATCGGTGAACCTCCTCGAGGCCCCTCCGGCGATCTCCGGCGACCATCCGATCACCCTCGGCGACTACTCCGCCCTGCCCGACCACCTCTCCTCGTTCGGCGCGGTGAAGGGCGTGCCCCAGGCGGCGCGGGACGGGCTGACCACCCGGGCGCTGGGCTGGCTGGCTCGGACAGGAGACGCGGGCGGCGTGGTGAGCGACGTGGCCGAGGACGCGTGCGAGACCCGGGATCCCCTGCGCTGGGACGTCCTCTATGCGGAGGAGACCGGCGCCACACGCTGGGCCTCCCTGCCTCACACCGCGCTGGAGCGTGCGCCGGCGAGGAAGGTGGTGGCGGATCCGGCAGGCGCCTACAGCTTCGACAACCCGCACTACCTGGACCTCGTGCTCCACAACCACGGCCACTTCGGCGCGGACTCGTTCCGGAATTGGACCGGCTTCCAGACGGTGGCCCGGGAGCTGGCGGCGGCCGCGTGCGAGGACGTCCTCCCCGACGATCGCGGGCTCTACCGGAGGCTGGCGCGCGGGCTCGGCCCTGAACTGGCGCGGGACTCGGAGCCCTGCGCGATCGTCGCCGAGCGGCTGCGGCGGCGCGTGCTCGAGTGGGCGTCGCGTGCGCCCGCGGAGCAGGTGGCGCCGGTCCGCGCACAGGTGGAGCTGCTGCGGGGAGAGCCTTCTTCAACGCGTGAGGCGCTCGCCCGCGGGCTGGTGTCCCCCTACGTCTCGCTCGTCTTCGCGGGAGCGGGCCTGCACTACCTGCAGGACATGCTCTCGGGCGGGCACGTGCGGGTGCAGCGGACCGCCTACGACCTCCGACGCAGCCGGTACGAGCACGACGCGGACAGCGCCAACGGCGTCCCGGCGGTGGTGACGACGTGGAGTGCCGCAGAGGAGCTCCTCCTCTATGGTGACGGCTTCCTCCTCGACACGCCGTCTCCCGGCGCCCGTTGCGATGTGGCGCTCGAAGCTCCTCGCTCGCCCGAGGACGTCACCCACTGCCACCTCGTCCGCCAGCGCGAGGCGCTCCGGGCGGGGACCACGGCGGCGCTGCTGCACTGGGCAGAAGGCCCCGGGGGCGCGTCGGAGTCCTTCATCATCCGGCACCTGTTCAAGGGTGCGCCGGGACATCCCTTGCCGCCGCCTTCGCCGCCACGCGAGCTGAAGCTGGTCCCCAGCGGCACCCTCCCCTCGCCGCCGCCTCCGTTCTCGTACCAGTCGTTCCTCTTCAGCACCTCGGTGGACGCCGCCGGGGGCGCACCCCAGGTGGGCGTGCGGACCGTGTTCCTCACCGAGCTCGACCGGCGCGCGAACTGGATGACGAGCTACCACCTGGGCCTGCTCGCGCGGCTCGGGAGCGGTGAGCAGTCGCAGCTCTCCGGCGAGTTCTCCTACATGTTCCACTGGCGCTGGGCGGCGCGGTTCCTCGTCAACGCCGGCCCCTTCGCCTACGTGGGGCTGGGCGACTTCGACACCGGCGCCTCACCCTTCCTCGGCGTGGGCCCCAACGTCGGAATCAGCGTGCTGCCCGAGGGGTGGATCCGCCTGCCGCTCGAGGTGAGCCTCCACTACCGCCTGCCGGTGCGCCTGCTCGACGGCCGCGTCCCCCTCAAAGAGCAACGGCCCTTCATCGAGGCACACTGGGTGGAGCTGTCGGTGGGGCTCGCGTTCCTCTGAGGCCCACGCCGATCGCGCGGCTACGGGTGGCAGAAGGTGGGGTAGCTCACCGAGAGATGCTGTCCCATCGTCGGCGCCACAGCCGGGTCGAAGACGATCAGGTTCTCCGCCGCGGCGTACGCCCAGTCCCCTGACGGCACCAGCGCGCCGTTGACCTGGACTTCGATCGCGCCCTGCGCGAGGTCCGGCGCGAGGCTGAGCGGGTACCGGGTCGCCGGTCCAGGGTTCGCCGCCACCTCCGCGAGCGCCGCCGACCACGAGGCCGAGCAGAGATCCACCTCTGCGCCCGACGAGCGCGAGATCACCTCGGAAAGCGTGGTGTCCAGCCCGTTCGCGGACGTGCAGGAGGAGGGCGGGTTCGGGAGGAACGGGCCCACCGCGCTGAAGGAAAAGGCCGTCTTCCGGTCGTGTCCCTTGATGTTCCAGAAGTGTTCGAGCGCCTGCGCACCGGTCTGTTCGGAGGCGTCCGGCGAGGCGGTGATGCAGACCAGCGCGAGCGCTGCCTGCGCCCGAAGGAAGCCGCTGTTGCGACCGTTCGCGGCCGGCGCGGTCAGCGCCCTCCAGAGCGCATCGAGGCAGCGCGGAGAGCCTGCGTTTCCTCGCGCCATGATCGCCCCGACCCTGTCCTTCAGCTTCGCCTCCAGGTCGTCCGTCGACGCGGAGAGGAACCGCGCGGAAGGGGTGGAACCGGTGACGAAGTGCCCCTGCTCGCCTCCCGCCGGATCCGCGTTCGCGTCGATCACCGCCAGCCGGAAGTCCGCCCCGGCGACCTGCAGTGCCTGCGCGAACGCGCCCAGGTTCGCGTCGAGCGACGCCTGGAACGGCGCCATCGACGGCGATGTGTCGACCGCGAGGATCATGTCCACCGGCCCCACGCCTCGTGGGAGGAAGTGATCGACGTGGAGTCCCTGGGCATCGCTGCGGCCGGTGAGCGGGAGGACGTAGCGCAGTGCCTGACCGTCCTGCGTGACCGGAAGGCTGAGGGTGCTCTGGTCCCTGCCGTCGTCGATGGGCCGGTACTGCACCTGCAGCGCAATGTGCGCCCCCCGCGGCGGAAGCGCCAGGCCTGACGGCGGGATGCTCGGCCCCTGCAGCACCGTGAACTCGGGGCATTGCGACATGCCGCCGCACCTGACGTCCCAGGCGTGGAGCGTCACCTCGGTCTCGCACGTGTTGTGGACCGTGACCGTCCGCGTCTCGGATGCGCACCCGGGCCCGACCGTCCCGAAGTCCAGCGGCCTCGGGGTGAGGGCGAGACAGGAGGACGCGCGGCTCGCGAAGAGGCCCACGAGCACCCTCGGGCGCAGAGGAGAGGAGACGAAGAACTCGAGCTCGCCGTGCAGTGGCGTCACCCCCGCGGACTGGCCCGGCGTCGCCTGGACACGCACCACCACGGTCAGCTCCTGCCGCGGTCCCAGCTCGTGGCTCTCGATGGGGCCGCCCGGAAGCGTGAACTGCGCCTGGCCGCCGGTGGGAAGGATCTGCAGCCCCGAGAGGAGGCACACCTCGTTGGGCGCGGTGCCGTTGTTGCGGAGGGTGAGCGGCAGCTCGCGATAGCCGGGCGGACCGACCACGCCGAAGTCCAGGGAGGATGCGCTCACGGCCAGGTCGCAGGAGGGGATCTCCTGGACGGAGGCGGTCAGCTCGACGACCGTCTCCGGCGCTTCGGGATCGTTGGAGAAGATCGTCAGCCGGGCCCGCTTGGGGCCGACCGAGAACGGCGTCAGGCGCACCTGCAACGCCACGGAATCCTCGCCCGTCCTTGCCGCCAGCCCCTTCTGGTGATCGTAGGTGGAGGGGATGATCACCTCGAACTCTTCGTGTGACGTCCCTTCGTCCAATGGCTCGAGGAGGAAGTAGCGCCGCGTCGACTCGCCGGTCACGTCCAGCTCGCCGAGCCTGAGGTTCGCCCGGTCATCCGGCACCACGGGCGCCCTTCCGACGTTGGTGATCGTGAGCGTGCGATGCGTGCTCGCCGGTGGGTTCGCGCCGGGGAAGAAGGCCACGTTTCCGAAGCTGAGCACGGGCGAGGGCTTCACCTCGATGACCGGCCCGCCGCCGTTGACCCGGATGGGCACCTGCCCCTGCGGCTGGGAGACGAGGTCGGTGGCGAACGTCAGCATCGTCGAGCGAGGGCCGTACACGTTCGGCCGGCAGACGACGTCCACGGTCAACGTCCCAGCCTCCCCCGGCACGCGCAGCGGACCTTCAGCTTCGCCTGGCACTTCGACCGCGAACTCGGTTCCGTTCGCCACCCTCAGGTCGCGCAGCAGGCGGTCCTCCAGCCCGAGGTTCGTGAAGGTGAGGGTGCGGCGCGCGCTGGTACCGGGCTTGACGAAGCCACAGTCCACCTCGAGCGGGGACCAGGTCACGACCTGCGCTGCGCCCACTCCGCGGAGCGTCACCGATCTCCCGCATCCGTGCCCCGGAAACTCGAACTTCAGGGTGGCCAAGTACGCGCGCTCCTCTGTCGGGGCGAACGCCACCTCGATGACCCTGGACGTGCGCGGGGCGAGCTCGATCTCCCCGGTCGCGGAGTCCGGACTGAAGGAGAAGGCCAGGTGCTCGCCGTCTCGGGACGTGATGTCGCCGACGCTCAGCTTCATCGTGCGCTCGGTCAGGTTCCGGATCTCGACCTGGCGCCGGTAGGTGTCCCCGAGCCCCACGTTCCCGAACTCGAGCGTGTGAGGCAGGCTGAAGCAGTCGCCCACCGCCGTGATCCCACTGGCTCGGAGCGTGATCGAAGCCGCCTTCGAGCCGTCGCGGGAGTGGATCGCGTCGATTCGGATCGTCGCCTCGTGATGCGGCGAGTCCTCGGCGGTGAGCGATGCCGAGAAGGTCACCTCGACCGCTGCCGTCTTGCCGGGCTCGAGGACGCGGAGGGAAGGCAGCGCGACCGCCCAGACCTCGTCGTGTCCCTCCTGCACCACCGCGTCCGTCAGCGTCAGCGCCTGTCCGCCGTCGTTCCGGACCCAGACCTGCCGGGTGCTGCTGTCCCCCGGAAACCCGGAGCCGAAGTCCACCTGCCTGTCCGCATCATCGACCAGCACGAGCCGGCCGGGCTCGGACGCGCGCTCGCAACCTGTTCCGGCAACGACCAGCGCGAGCGCGAAGAGAGCCGGGAGAACGGGGATCCGCCGCATGGGCGGATCACGTATCACGCGGCGCGTTCTTTCCCTGCGGACAGCTCGGCGGGCGGCTGCACCTTCCACCGCCGATGCAGCCACAACCACTGGTCGGGGTAGCGACGGATCCACTTCTCCAGCACGCCGGTGAGCTGCTCTGTGTGCAGCCGGAGATCCTCCGCGGGGTCGCCCGTGTCCGGCACGGGGAACGGACCTTCGAAGTGGATCTGGAGACCCACGCCGTCCCGGACGCTCACGCCCACCACGACCGGTGCCCCGGAGCGCCGGGCAACCAGCGCCACCGCGGGATTGGTCGACGCCAGCCGCCCGAAGAAGGGCACGAACACGCCATGCTTCGCGGCGATGACCTGATCCACCAGCATCGCCACCACGCCGCCTTCGCCCAGCGCCTTCACGCTCGCGTTCACCGCCCCGCGCGGCGCGATGAGCTTCATCCCCGCCGACAACCGGCTCTGCACGATGCGCGCGTTGATCGCCCCGTCCAGCGGACGCACCACCGCGTGAAGCGGCAGGCCCCGGCGGCAAAGCGCGTCCCCGAGCACCTCCCAGCTCCCGAAGTGCATGGTCACCAGCAGCACGCCTTTACCCTCCGCGCGCGCCTTCTCCATCACCTCCCAGTTCTGCATCCCCACGAGCTTCGACATCTCCTCGTTGGAGACGCTCTCCGACACCAGCGACTCGAGCGCCGCGAGCGCCATGTTCCGGTACGCGCCCTTCGCGATCCGCCGGCGCTCCGCCTCGTCCAGCTCCGGCATCGCGAGGCGCAGGTTCTCCAGCGTCAGCTTCCGGCGGATGCCCAACGTCCACGCCAGCCCGCCCACGAACGACGCCAGCCGCCCCAGGGCCGGACGCGACAGCGCCGAGAGCGACCGCACCACCAGCGCCGCGAAGAACCGGCCCACCGGTCCGACCTTCGGCATCAGCGGCCGCGCGGGCTTCATTGGAGGTGACGCGTTCACGGGCGCCGTCGACGGTTCAAGGTGCGTCCCCACCTACCACCTCACCGAGACGGTGCCGACGCCGCCACCGGGCACCGGCACGAACGCCGCCGAGGTCGTCACGCCGGAGCGGCCGTTCCGGGTGCGCTGCTCGCCGCCCGTCCGGAACGCCAGCCAGTCGTGCGCGGCCGGCACGAGGATCCCGATCGCCGTCCCCGCCGCGGCGCCCACCGCCACGTCCGAGAGGTAGTGCTTGTCGCCCGCCAGGCGCAGATAGGCCGTCGCCGCCGCGATCGGCATGCCCACCGCCCACGCCCAGCCCGCCCCCTTCCGTCCCCGCATGTGCGCCACGGTCGCGGTGGACGCCGCCAGCGCGAAGGTCACGGTGGCGTGGCCTGAGTAGAAGCTGAGGTTGTTGTCCTCGGGGTGATCGGTCAGCCCCTTCTGTGCTTCGGGCAGCGCGTGCGCGAACGGCCGCTCGCGGCCGATGACCAGCTTCACCGACTGGTTCAGCGCCGCCGCCACGCCCGCCGCTTCGAGGATGAGCAGGGCATCCCACGGCGCCTCCTCCATCTTCCCCTCCCCTCCGGCCAGAGCGAGCGTCGTCACCAGCGCCGCGGCAGGCGCCGCACCGAAGAGCAGCACGTCGCTCGTGTGCTGCGCGCGGCCGGTGTCCTCCCACACCAGCGCGTTGCGGACCGACCAGTCGAGGGCGTTCGGCTCGCACCAGTTGCAGCGCGAGGGCGCGACCTGCGGCTTGAAGGCCTCGGTCCCGATCCAGAAGGACCAGGTCACCACCGTGATCGGCGCGTCGATCCAGAGGCGGTATCCCAGCCGGTCCGCGTCCCTCACGCTCAACGCCGAGCGGTGGATGAGCCGCGGCAGACCTCCGGGAACCGGCTGGACCTCAGAGGGCGCCTCCCCAACTTCGGCTTCTACAGGCCCCGTATCGGAGGCGGCCGCGGGGATGGAGAGCGCGAGGCAGAGGATCAGCAGGATGTTCGGGCACGGTCGCATGCGGCGCGGGACTCTACCGGCACCTCCCGCGATGTCGACGGCTGCCGCCGAGGCGGATGCAGAGGGCTCAGGCGGCCGCGGCGGTCCTCGGCGAGGCGGCGATCCAGAGGAAGAGGGCCATCATCACCAGCCACAGTCCGGTGGGCACGCCGGAGAAGAGCAGCCACACGCCGAAGGAGGCGAACGAGAGCGCGAAGAGCCGGCCGATCCAGGCCGCCGCCACCGAGGCGCCCCGGATGTTGCGCGACAGTCCCCACAGCGCGGCCCTCAGGATCCGCCCGCCGTCGAGCGGGAACCCGGGCAGCAGGTTGAACGCGCCGATCATCAGGTTCACCACCGCGACGTAGAAGAGCGCGACCGCCGCCACCTCCAGCCCGAGGTTCGCCGCCAGCAGGTAGAGCCCTCCGAAGAGGAACATCAGGGCGAAGCTCGCCAGCGGGCCCACCACCGCGATGAGGAACTCGTCCATCGGGCGCTTCGGCTGCTCACCGATCAGGGAGACGCCACCGAAGAGGAAGAGCGTGATCCCATGCACCGGCAGCCCCCGTCGCCGCGCCATCAGCGCGTGCGCGAGCTCGTGCAGGAGCAGCGAGGTGAAGAACAGCGTGGAGACGACCGCCGCCACCATCCACCGCAGCCCCAGCCCCCAGGAGGGCGCGAGCACCGGCAGACCCGCCAGCGCGATCGACGAGGTCAGCAGCACCGCGATGATCGACCAGCTCCAGTGGACGCGGACCTCGATGCGCGAGAGCACGCACACCTTCAACGATCCCCGAAGCGGATCCCGAAGCCGCATCGACAAGGTCGCCGGCGCGGGCGCCTCGACCTGCGGAACCACCGGTACGCCACCCGCTTCCCCTGCGACCTCGCCGCCGTCCCCGCCCCTTGCCGACATGGAGACAGGGTGGCCACCCCCGACCGGACCTGCAGCGGCGGCGTCACGTGCCAGACAGCATCGGACGGCAGACCACCCGCCCGGCCGCGCGGCTGCTCGGCAGGCCCCGGGCGCTCGCCCTCCGCGAGAGACGTTCACAGGTTCGCTGTGTGAACCTCACGGCACTCAAGAACCGCGTGATCGTTGGATTCGCCGGCGCCCTGCTCACCTTCTCGTCCGGGCGCACAGCCCTCGCCCAGCCCGGGCCCGAGGGCGCCGAGCCCCGTACGCCCGAGACGATGGAAACACCCACGCCGGCCCCGGGCCAGACCGAGCCCACCCCGCCCGGGACCGGAGGACCGGAAGGCGGCGTGACCATCGGCCAGCCGCAGACCATCGGGCAGCCCCAGACGATCGGACAGCCGCAGACCATCGGCGCGCCGCGGACGATCCCCTCCCCGGAGACGGTGGCGGCGGTGAGCGGTGAATCGGCCCCCGAGCCCCTCCCCCCCGGCTCGAGCGCCGGCCGGCAGCAGGCCGCGGCCTTCGAGGGTGACCTCCCGGACGTGCCGGGCATCGACCTCTCGGAGACCGGCGGCCGGTGGGCGCCCCCTCCGCCCTCCACGCCGACCGTGACCGAGAACGTCCCGCCGCCCGAGCCCGCCCCGATGCCCCTGCCCGCGCCGCCCCCCTCGTCCGAGAGCCCGGGCCTGAGCCAGGGGACCGGCACCCCGCCGGAATCCGATCCGCTCGCGCAGGACATGCAGACCGACGAGAACGGACTGCCGCTGCAGACGCCGGTGGTCGAGCCGGGCGGCGCCCTGGCGCAGGGCCAACAGCCGATGATGATCACCGGCGGCTTCGGTGGCAGCGGCGACGAGGGCGGTGGGGACGAACCTGCCACGCGCGATCAGGTGGAGGCGCTGCAGCAGGAGCTCCGGTCCCTGCGCTCGCAGCTCGCGGAGCAGGGCGGCCAGGTGTCGG